>NZ_BAABLV010000019.1:0-95523 GCF_039544535.1 Tessaracoccus lubricantis | reverse complement strand
CGACCCCCTTCACCCCGCCGACACGCCCGCCATCGGATCCCCGCTCACCCCACGCTCAGGTACGAAGAGCCGCCATCGGCCACCCGCTGGACGTCGACTCCCACCGCAGCATCCGCGCACGCGGCGACGACGACCAGGAGCCCCGAGTGGCTCACCGACAGGTGCGGGCCCAAGCCGTCCGCGGGCCGCGGCCGGCCGTGCGGGGCTCCGCAGGCGTCGCAGGTGCGGTCGATCTCGACGGTGGCCCCCGGCGCCGAATCCCGCGCGACCCGCACCGCATCCTGGAGCAGCAGCGCGCCCAGCAGGCGACGGCCGCGGTCGGCGGGGGCGTCCAACTCGTCGAGCCGAGCAGCCTCCGCCGCCGGCAGCTCACCGGCGCGCCGGATGTCCGCAGAACGCAGGTCCGCCCACCAGATGTCCACCGCAACCAATTTGGATAGCCTTGCCTTGTCAATATGTTCCCGGTGAGGCTACCCTAACCCGGTGCACGCATCCACGACGCTGACCCGCACGGCGGGACTCAGCCCGCTGCCGTCGCTCGACCGCGTCGACGGCAGCGCCCCAGCGCTCCTGGACGGCCACGGTGAGGTCCTCGACCACGCCACGCTCCGCCGCAGGGTGGACGAGCTGGCGGCCGAGCTGCGGACCGGGGACCGCCGGTTGGTGCACGTGCAGCTGCGCCCCACCGTCGACGACATCGTGGGCTACCTGGCGATCCTCGAAGCCGGACACGTCGCGCTGCTCCTCCCAGAGGGCCGTGCCGCGGAGGCCGTGCGCCGCGCCTGGCCCGCAGACCTGTCCCTGGCCGACGGTGCGGTGGCGTTCCTCCATGACGAGCCCGAGCCCCGACACGTCCTCCATCCGGACCTCGCGTTGCTGCTCAGCACCTCCGGCAGCACCGGATCCCCCAAGCTGGTGCGGCTCTCGCACGCCAACCTCACGTCCAACGCCCACGGCATCGCCGCCGCGCTCGGCCTCACCCCGCGTGATCGCGGCGTCACCAGCCTGCCGCTGTACTACTGCTACGGCCTGTCCGTGTTGCACAGCCACCTCGCCGTCGGGGCATCGGTGGCGCTGACCAGCGGCTCCGTCCTCGACGACGACTTCTGGCGGGTAGTCGACTCCGGCGTCTCGACGCTCGCCGTCGTGCCCCACATGGTGGAACTCATGGAGACCACCGGCGTCCTCGAGCGCCCCCACCCGCAGCTGCGGCTCATCACGCAGGCCGGCGGCCGCATGGCGGAGGACCGCGTGCGCCGCACCGCCCAGCTCGGCGAGCGCCACGGCTGGGGCTTGTCCGTCATGTACGGGCAGAGCGAGGCCACCGCCCGCATCGCCATCCAGGACCCCACGTCGACTGCGGCCTCGCCTGCGACGGTGGGGCGCCCCATCCCGGGCGCCGAGGTCCGCATCGACCGGGACGTGCCGGAATCCGACGGTGTCAGCGGCGAGATCGTCGTCAGCGGCCCCGGCGTCATGCTCGGTTACGCGCAGCACGCCGACGACCTCGCCCTCGGCCGCATGGTCACGGGGCTGCGCACCGGCGACCTCGGGGTCTTCGACGGCGGCCTGTTGCGCATCGTCGGCCGACGCTCCGGCTTCGTCAAGGTGCTGGGGTTGCGCATCGACCTCGCGCGCGTCGAGTCGGCCCTCGAGGGCGAGGGCCTGGTGGTGTGCGTGACCGGCGACGACACGGGCCTGCGCGTCGCCGTCGAACCGGTCCCCGGCGAGCGTGTCGACGACACCGCCAGCCGCGTCCGCCGCTTGGCCGGCCACGCGGCAGGCGTCGGGGTCGGCCACATCAGGGTCGCCGTCCAGCCGCTGGCCCGGCTGGGCAACGGCAAGGTGGACCGAGCGGGGTGCGACGCCCTCGTGCGCGCCACCGACCCGGAGGAGTGCGCCGACTCACGCCAGCGGATCGACGCCCCGGGCATCGCCGTCCGGGTTGCCGCGGTGCTCTGCGAGGTGCTCGGCGTGCCGGACGTCGACCTCGACCGGTCCTTCGTCGCGCTCGGCGGCGACTCCCTCACCCACGTCCAGGCCTCCTCGCGCCTCACCGCGCTGCTCGGCGACCTGCCCACCGACTGGCACCATCGGCCCGTCCGCAGCCTCGTCGAGGTCGCCGACGACGACGCCCGGCCGGCGCGGAACCGTCGCTGGCAACGGGTCGAGGTGTCGGTGGTGCTGCGCGCCATCGCCGCGATCATCATCTGCGGCTCACACGCCGAACTCTTCCGCGTCCTGGGCGGCGCCCACACGCTCATGGCGGTCGCGGGCTACAGCACGGCGATGTTCGGCCTCTCCGCAGTAGGTGTCGTGGCCCGCTGGCGCGCCGGCGCCCGGCTGCTGGTCGGCGTGGCCGTGCCCACCGTCGTGACCGCCCTCATCGGCATGGCGTACGGCCGCTACGGCTGGGGCAACGTGTTCATGGTCAACTGGGCCACCGGCAACATCTCCACCCGTGGCCGCAACGAACTGTGGTTCGTCGACGTGCTGGTGTTGGCCGTGCTGGTGGTCACCGCCCTGCTGTCGTGGCCGGCGATCTCACGCCGGTGGAACGACGACCCCTGGCGGGTCGCGTTCGCGCTGCTGGTCGTCGGGCTCGGCTCCCGCTTCATCATCCTCAGCTTCGAACACGACGGGCCCATGCGCGGCGTCCTCCCGACGGTGTTCTGGCTGTTCGCGGCAGGCATGGCGCTCGCGGTGGCCCGCACGCGCCGTCGCACTGAACTGACCCTGGCGCTGGCGCTGCTGGGCACGCTGGGCTACTTCCCCGACAACACGGCCCGCAACCTGGTGATCGCCGGCGGCATCATCGCACTGGCGCTGCTGCGCAGCGTCCCCGTGCCCAGAGTGCTGGTGCCCGTCGTCACGGTGCTCGCCGCCGCGAGCCTGCACATCTACCTCGTCCAGTTCCACGTGCTCACGCTCGTGTCCCGGACGCTCACCGACCACGGGCTGGTGCGCACCGTCGCCGGCCTCGTGGTCGGCATCGTGGTCTGGCGGCTCACCGCCACCCCCATCGCCCGCCTGCAGGACCTCCTGGTCCCGCTGCGCCGCACATCCCCCACCTCCGAGAGGACCATCCCGTGACCCCGCATCTCAGCCGCCGTCTGCTGCTCACCGCGCTCGCCGTCGCACCGCTCGCCGCCGTTGCCGCGTGCGGACGTGACGACGGCGGCGAGGAGTTCGTCGCAGACCCCGAGGCGCTGCTCATCTACTCCTCGCAGCACGAGAACGTGACCAAGGCCTGGGCGGAGGCGTTCACCGCCGCCACCGGCGTGAAGACGCAGGTGCGCAAGGGCTCGGACTCGTCCATGGGCCACCAGATCGTGCAGGAGGGCGACCGCAGCCCCGCCGACGTGTTCCTCACCGAGAACTCCCCTGCGATGACGGTGGTGCAGCGCGCCGGGCTCCTCGCGCCCGTGGCCGCGGCCACCCTGGCGCAGGTCCCCGACGACATGTCGCCGTCGAGCAAGGACTGGCTGGCCATCGCCGCCCGCTCCACCGTGCTGTGCTGGAACCCGTCCAAGATCAGCGAGGCAGAACTGCCCGCGTCGATGATGGACCTGGCGGACCCGTCGTGGGACGGCCGCTGGGGCTGCGCGCCCGGCGGCGCCGACTTCCAGGCGATCGTCGCCGGCATGCTGGCCGACCGCGGCGAGGAGGAGACCGCCGCGTGGCTCGAGGGCCTGCAGCGCGGCGCCAACGCCTACCAGAACAACATCGCCACCATGAAGGCGGTCAACGCGGGCGAGGTCCCCGTCGGCGTCATGTACCACTACTACTGGTACCGCGACCAGGCCGGCACCAAGGAGGGTTCGGGCAACACGCAGCTGCACTACTTCGGCAACGAGGACCCCGGTGCGTTCGTCTCGCTCTCGGCGGGCGGCGTGCTGGCCAGCAGCGACAAGGCCGAGCAGGCGCAGCAGTTCCTGGCGTTCGTCACCTCGCCCGAGGGGCAGAAGGTCCTCGTCGACTCCAAGTCGATGGAGTACGCCGTCGGCGTGGGTGTGCCGTCGGACCCCGCGCTTCCCCCGCTGGACACCCTGGACAACCCGCCGGTGGACCCGTTCACCCTCAACTCCGACGAGGTCACCCGGCTGATGACCGATGCCGGCATCCTCTGACCGACCCTGGCTCCAGGTGGCCGCCGCGCTCGTCGCGGCGGTCGTCCTGCTCCCCATCGTCGTGACGGTCGCCAGCGGGTTCGGCGCCGGCTGGTCCGAGGCCGTCGCCTACCTGTTCCGGCCGCGCATCGGGATGCTGCTGACCAACACGGCGGTGCTGATGGCCATCACGCTGCCGGCGTCGCTGGTCCTCGGGACTGCCGCGGCGTGGCTCGTGGAGCGCACCGACCTCCCCGGCGCAGGCGTGTGGCGCGCGCTGATGCTCGCGCCGCTGGCCGTGCCCGCGTTCGTGGCCAGCTACGCCTGGATCTCGTGGCAGCCGTCCCTCGTCGGGCTGGGCGGCGCCGCGCTGGTCACGACGCTGGCCTACTTCCCGTTCGTGTTCCTGCCGGTCGCCGCACTGCTGCGGGCGCTCGACGAGGGCGAGGAGGAGGCGGCCCGGTCGTTGGGCCTGGGCCCGTTCGCGGCCTTCCGCCGCGCGGTCCTCCCGCGGCTGCGCCCGGCGCTGAGCGGGGGTGCGTTGCTGGTCGCGCTCCACCTCCTCGCGGAGTACGGGGTGCTGGCGATGATGCGCTACCAGACGTTCACCACCGCCATCCTGCAGCAGTACGCCGTCGGGTTCAGCGACGCCCAGGGCTCCCTGCTCGCCTCCGTGCTCCTCCTGCTGTGCCTGGGCCTCCTCACCCTCGAAGTGGTGGCGCGGGGCCGCCGTCGGGTCGCCCGGATCGGCTCGGGCAGCATGCGGCCGCCGTCGAGGGTGCCGCTCGGCCGGTGGACGTGGCCCGCGGTGGTGGGCCTCACGCTGTTGACGGCATTGTCGACGGCGGTGCCGGTCGTGCTGGTGGTGCGGTGGCTGATCACCGGCACCAGCCAGTCGGGCGCCGTGGCCGACGACCTACTGCGGGTCACCGGCTCGACGCTGGGCCTCGCCCTACTCGGCGGCCTCACCGCCGTCGTCCTGGCGCTGCCCGGAGCGCTGCTGTTGAGCCGAGGCGGTGGGTGGGTCGCGACGCTGCTGGAGCGGGCCACGTTCGTGGGCAGTGCGCTGCCCGGCGTGGTGGTGGCGCTGGCGCTGGTCGGGCTGGCCGTGACCTGGGCCCCGGGGCTCTACCAGACGGTGGCGCTGGTGGTGCTGGCGTATGCGGTGCTGTTCCTGCCGCGGGCCATGGTGTCGCTGCGTTCGGGGCTGGCCGCGGCGCCGCCCGAACTGTCCGAGGCCGCCCGGTCCCTCGGGCACGGCGGGGCAGGCGTGCTGCGCCGCGTGGTGCTGCCGCTGGCCGCGCCGTCGGTGCTGGCCGGGTTCGTGCTGGTGGCGCTGGCCATCTCCACCGAGCTCACCGCCACCCTGCTCCTCGCCCCCACCGGCACCGACACGCTGGCGCTGTCGTTCTGGGCGGCCAGCGACGAACTCGACTATGCGGCGGCTGCACCGTACGCCGCGGTGATGATCGTGCTGTCGGTGCCGCTGACGGTGGTGCTGCGGCGCCAGATCACCCACGACAGGAGGGCGACGAGATGAGCGAGGTGGAGGTGCGCGACCTCCGCGCCGGATACGGGACCAACGAGATCCTCCACGGCGTGAGCCTGAACGTCACCGAAGGCGCGACGACCGCCATCCTCGGCGACTCCGGCTCGGGCAAGACGACCCTGCTGCGCGCCATCGCCGGGTTCCTGCGCCCCACCGCGGGGGAGATCCGCGTCGCCGGCCGCACCGTCGCCGGCCCGCGCACCTGGGTGCCGCCGGAGCGGCGGGGCGTGGGCTACGTCCGGCAGGAGGGGGCACTGTTCCCCCACCTGAGCGTGGCGGGCAACATCTGCTTCGGCCTGCCCCGGTCCGGGTTGCGGGGTCGGGAGCACACGCACCGTGACCGGGTGGCCGAGCTCCTCGAACTGGTCGAGCTGCCGGCCGAGGTGGCCGGCCGCTACCCGGCGCAGCTCTCTGGCGGCCAGCAGCAGCGGGTGGCGCTGGCGCGGGCCTTGGCCCCGCGGCCGAGCGTGGTGTTGCTCGACGAGCCGTTCTCGTCGCTCGACACCGCGCTGCGGCATGCCACCCGGGAGGCGACCGCGCGGGCGCTGCGGGCGGCCGGGGCCACCGTCGTGCTCGTCACCCATGACCAGGGCGAGGCGCTGTCGTTCGCCGACGAGGTGGCGGTGCTGCGCGGGGGCCACGTGCTCCAGGTGGCGGCGCCCCGCATCATCTACGGCGAGCCGATCGACCCGCAGGTGGCTGCGTTCATGGGCGATGCCGTCATGGTGCGGGGCGAGGGCGTGGGTCCGGAAGTGCGTTCCGGCCTGGGCACCCTGACGGTGGTGGGCTTCGTGCCGCGCGGTGCCGTCGACGTGCTGCTGCGGCCCGAGCAGATCCGCCTGACGTCACCCGAGCAGGGTGCCGTGACCGGGGTGGTCACGACGGTGCGCTTCTTCGGGCACGACGCGGTGGTCGGCCTCGACGTCGCCGGGGACGCCCAGGGGTGGGCCGGCGGGCCGCTGTCGGTGCGGGCCAGGGTGCACGGCAACGAGACCCCGGTGCTGGGCGCACGCGTGGGCCTGCGCGTGGTCGGCCCGGTGCGCGTGTTCAAGCACTAGTCGCCGGGGGAGGGCTGCGGCGACGTCTGCTAGCCTCGGCTCAAAGTGACACGGGGTGCCGCCGTCGGCGGCTGAGATGAGACCCGTCGAACCTGATCCAGTTCGTACTGGCGAAGGGAATGTCCGTGCTGAGCCCATGGCTTCCTCCGCCGCATGCAGGAAGGCATGTCCATGGCCGCATCCACCAGCCCCGCCGTCCAGAAGCCGGCCGCGCCCGCGCTTGCAGACCAGGTCGTCGTCGTCACGGGCGGCGCACGTGGCCTGGGCCGCAGCATCGTGCAGGCGTTCCTCCGCGAGGGAGCGCGGGTGCTGATCAACTACCGCGCCAGCGCTGAGGCCGCCGAGCAGCTCGCCGCTGCCCACCCGGGCCAGGCTGTCGCCGTGCAGGCCGACGTGCGTGACCGCGCACAGGTCGACGCGCTCATGTCGCGGGCGAAGGAGGCGTTCGGGGCGCCGGTGTCCACCGTCGTCAACAACGCGCTGGTCGACTTCTCCTTCAACGGCGACGCGCGAGCCAAGGCCGGCGACATCGCCTACGAGGACCTGGGCAACCAGTTCTCCGGCGTGGTGGAGGGCGCGCTCAACGTGATCCAGGCGGCGCTGCCCTCCTTCGAGCGGGCAGGCTCAGGCCGGGTGATCAACATCGGCACCAACCTGTTCCAGCACCCCGTGGTGCCGTACCACGACTACACCGCCGCCAAGGCGGCGCTGTTGTCGTTGACGCGCACGTTCGCCGTCGACCTGGGCCCGCGCGGCATCAACGTCAACATGGTCAGCGGCGGGCTGCTGCGCACCACGGATGCCAGCGCCGCAACGCCGGATGCCGTGTTCGACGCGATCGCGGCCGGCACGCCGCTGGGCAGCGTGACCACCCCCGACGAGTTCGCCGACGCCATCATCTTCTTCGCCTCCCCCTGGGCCCGTGCCATCACGGGGCAGAACCTCGTGGTCGACGGGGGCCTGGTCAAGAACTGAGTGCCGCCACGGTCACCAGCGGCCGTGGACGTGCTCGCGGATGTACTCGTCGTAGAGCCGTTCGCACGCGGCGAGCTGCTCCTGCGTGAGAGGGGGCAGCGAGCCGGCGGCCGCGTTGGCCTTCGCCTGCTCCGGGCGGCTGGCGCCCGGGATGACGACGGAGACGCCCGGCTGGTCGATGATCCAGCGCAGCGCGAACTGCGCGGGGGTCACGCCGTCGGGGACGATCGACGCGAACTCGCGCGCCGCGGCGACCCCGACGTCGTAGGGCACGCCGCTGAACGTCTCGCCCTGGTCGAAGGATTCGCCGTGCCGGTTGTACGTGCGGTGGTCCTCGGGCGCGAAGGTGGTGGACTCGGTGAACCGCCCCGTCAGGAGCCCGCTGGCCAACGGCACGCGCGCGATGATGCCGACGCCCGCCTCGACGGCGGCCGGGAGCACCTCCTCGAGCGGCTTGCGGCGGAAGACGTTGAGGATGATCTGGATGCTCGCCACGCCGGGGCGGCGCAGCGCCGTCATGGCCTCGTCGACGGTCTCCACCGAAACGCCGTAGTGGCGGATGCGCCCCTCGTCGACCATCTCGTCGAGCACGTCGAAGACGCGGTCGTCCGAGTAGACCGGAGTGGGCGGGCAGTGGAGCTGGACCAGGTCGATGGTGTCGAGGCCCAGCAGCGTGCGGGAGCGGTCGTTCCAGGCGCGGAGGTTCTCGCGGGTGAACTGCTCCGGCACGTGCGGGTTGGCGCGGCGGCCGAGCTTCGTCGCCACCATGATGCCGTCGTCGGCCCGCTCCTTCAGGAACCGGCCGACGAGCTGCTCACTGTGGCCGTCGCCGTAGACGTCAGCCGTGTCGAAGAACGTCACGCCCTCGTCGGCTGCGGTGTGCAGGACGGCCATGGCGGCGTCGTCGCCGACAGCACCCCAGTCGCCGCCGAACTGCCAGCACCCTTGGCCGACGACACCGATGTCGCGGCCGGTCTTACCCAATGTGGACTTCTGCATGCCCCCACCTTGGCACAGCCTCGCGCGGGATGTGTGTCCGGGGTGGCGTGTGGGGTTGGCCGGCCCCTGAGCGTGGCGCGTGCTGGTCCCTGAGCATGGCGCGTGCTCTTTCCTCGCACGCGACACGCTCAGGGACCGGCGGCGGAGGCCGCACCCGCAAACCCTTGACCCCGGTTCTCGCCCCGACTTAGCGTGAAACCCGGGGCCAGGATCCGCCCGGCTCCGGCCACCCGAGTCTTGGAGGCCAAGATGAACCGCATCCGTCTGTTGACCCTGCTCGTCGCAGTGCTGAGCCTGGGGCTCTTCGCCGTGCCCGCCCACTCCGCCACCGTCTTCACCGCCCAACTCAACGGCGGCAACGAGGTCGCCAACGTCGACACCCAAGCCAGGGGTGCCGCGATCTTCCGGCTGTCGGCCGACGGCACGGAGCTGCACTACCGACTGATCGCGTCGAACATCGACGACGTGACCATGGCCCACATCCACCTCGCCCCCGTCGGCGAGAACGGCGCCCCCGTCGTGTGGCTCTACGAGCCCGACGCGGGTGACGGCACCCACAACGGTGTCCTCGCCACCGGCGTCATCACCGAGGCCGACTTCATCAACCAGCTGGCGGGGCACGACATGAGCCACCTGCTCGAACTCATCGAGTCGGGCGGCGCGTACGTCAACGTCCACACGGTCGACAACCCCGGCGGCGAGATCCGCGGCCAGCTGCACTGACGCGGCTCGCGGCTCACGCCGTCAGGCCCTCGACCAGCGCGAACCCCAGGTCACCGGGCGGTACCTCCCAGACGGAGGCCGTGCCGACGTCGACCAGGTAGAGCCGCTGGCCGAGGGCCCACGTGCGGCTCAGCGCCTTGACCGCACCGTCGTCGGCGACGACCGTGTGGGTGAAGACGGCGGCCCGCGGCTCTGCCACGTTGAGGAGTTCCCTCGGCAGGTCGGGCAGCTGGAGCAGGTGGCGCGTGAGGTTCTCCGGCGCCGTCCTCATCGATTCCGGAATCACCACGCCCTCCAGGGCCAGCCGCCGCGCGCTCCCCTGGCGGGTGGCATGCGGCTCGTGCCGCAGCTCCTCCAGCGGCGGCAGCACCCGGCGGATCAACCGCCAGAGCCGGTCTGCCGGTGCGATCGCCACCTCGACCATCGGATGCACCGCACCGACGACCTCCGCACCCTCGTCGTCCCGGGCGACGGTGGCGCGCGACGTGACGCAGATGGCCCAGTCGCGCTCGGCCGCCACGAGCACCGCTGCCTCGAACACGACGTCGCCGAAGCGTGACACGATCCTGCAACCCCGCAGCGACGTCTGCGCGATCACCAGAGCCCGACGCCACAGTGGGTCCGGGCCGCCGTCGGTGATGATGCCGGCCGCCTGCCACAGCGCGAGGCGATCGGGGTCGCCCCCGGGGATCGCGTCGCCGCGGAGGTGTTCGACCGCCTCGGCCCACACCGTGGCATCGACCATGCCGACGTGGAGCGTCGGGTCGTCGGCCTGGATCATCGTGGTCATGGATCAGCTCCCCGTCAGTCGGTCTCGCGGCCGAACGTCACCCGGTAGGCGGTGGTGTCGCCGTTGTAGAAGCGTGCCAGTTCCGCATCGAGCTGTGCCTGCTTGCTGAGGTTCTCGGGCAGGCCCACGCCGTAGGACAGCTCCCGGATGTTGTCCTGGTAGGTCTGCTGCAGGTGCGTGTGGGTGGGGCTCGGGCTGCCCTCGTGGGGGAAGACGATGTTGGTCACGTTCGGTGGTGTGCCGGTGGGGACCCCACCGAGGTCGACGCGGGGCACAGGGTCCCAGCGGTTCTGGTAGTTGTACACCGGCACGTCCTGCGGAATGCCCAACGTGTCGACGGGGGACCCGGCGCTGACCACGCCGCCCACGTCGAAGCGCTCGGAGAAGCCCGGGTCGCGGGCGATGTTGCCGGCGATGATGCCGCCCTGGGAGTGGCCCGTCAGCAACACCTCCGGCCGCGTCCCGTCGAGTGCGGTGCCCCGCGCGGCCATGTCCTCGGCGATGGCCAGTTCGACGGAGTGCATGATCGAGCGGGTGGCAGCGGTGTCGCCGTACCCCACGCCCCGGAGGTTGGCCGCCCAGTCGGTGCCCGTGGGGTTGCCGGCCCAGCCGTTCACGGAGCCCATGCCCTCCGTCGTCCCGGGGATGGACACCACGTAGCGCACCTCGCCGGTGGTGGGGTCCTCGACGGCGGTGACCTGCACGCGGGCCCGGTCTGTGTGGTCCTGGGGGTCGTGGGTGTTGTAGACGTCCATCATGGGGTCGATCAGGGAGTTGATGCCGTCGAAGGCATCGGTCTCGTGGCGCTCGATGTCGGCCGGGCCCGCCAGGTAGGGGCGGCCGTCGTCGAAGAGGTGCTGGTCGGAGTCGGTCAGGAAGTTGGTGGGGACCCCCGCCAGCTGGCCGCCCAGGAACGTGACCTGCCCCAGCACCTCCGAAAGTTGGGGGATCTCGCCCTTGTCGTGCAGGTCGCGCAGCCACGCCGGGGTCGAGCCGGCGGTCTCCACGAAGCGGTCCCAGGCGGTGTCGGCGTGCTCGAGCCGCGACTGCACGTCCGCCGCGACCTCGCGGCCCCACGCCTCGGCGTCCTCGATGAGGTCGGCTCCCCAGTCGAGGCCCTCGCTGATCCGCCCGTCCAGCCACTCGGCGCCCGCGTCGAGCAGGTCGCGGCCGTCGTTGACGAACTCGTTCGCGCCCAGGCTGCCGGCCAGCGCGACGTCGGCGAGGTTGAGGCGGGTCAGCAGGCCGAACGCCGACGTCTGGAACCGGGCACGCATGAACGGGCGGCGGGGGTCGAGTTGCGTCCAGCCGGTGGCCTGATCCCGGAGCCAGCCGGACCCGCCAATGCCGTAGCTCCAGGCGGAGGCGCGGCCGATGAGGGAGTGCTGCGCGGATTGGATCTCGCGGAAGGAGCGTGCCGCGCCCTCGAGCGCGTCCGCGGCCGGGGGCAGGCGTCTGGCCTGCGATTCCAGCGACGACACCAGACGACGGTGGAGCGCCTCCTGCGCGCGATGCGCCTCACCGCTCCACGGACCGACGTCGATCGACGCGTGTGCCTCGAGCTGGCCGTCGAGCTGCCCCTTCACCCGTCTGAGTTGCCCCGCCCTGGCCTGCAGGGCCCCGGGGTTGACGCTGAGACCGTCGTTCCAGTCCATCAGAGCGCCCCGAAGAAGGCCTCAGCGGAGGCGACGGCGCGCTCCTCAGCAAGGCGGTAGGAGTCTGCGGTGGCGGTGAGTGCCGCCGCGTAGCCCTCCAGCGCGTCGACGAGTTCGGCCGACGACGCCTGCCACGCCGCGTCCACGCGGTTGGCTGCCGCCCCGCTGAGCCCTCCGGGAACGGCGTCGGCGACTCCGTCGAGCCTCATCCCGCCCAACGTCGCAGCGATGTCGGCGCCCAGGCCCGCGGCCTTGTCACCGGCCCGGGTGAGCGCCCTGAAGTCGACTTCGTAGTCCACTGCCCCACCTCCGCCCACCACGCTAGCCAGCGGCAGGTTCAGCTGGCCTGAGCATCCGGGCTCGTTCAGCGGCCCCGCGGCACCCCGAAGTGCGCGGCCAGCTCGTCGAGCGTCGGCGACGCCTGCATCCCCAACTCGCGAAAGCGGTACGGCGTCTCAGACGGCGTCAGCACCCACACGCTCACCGTCGACTTCCGCGGGAAGTTGTCCTTCATGGTGTCGGCGATGCGACGGCCCGCCTCCTCCAGGATGGCCCGGTTCACCGTCGGGTCCTCGCTGTCGGAATGCAGGGTGGCACCCATCACGTGCACCTCCTGCGAGATGGGGCGCTGGAGCTCGTACTTCACGTCGGTGACCTCGGTGACGTTGTCGATGCCCACCAGCGCCGCCTCCATGCGCCGCTGCCCCTCCGCCGCGTCGATGGGGTCTGGCTCAGGGGCGCAGCCGAACACGCCGAGCACCGCGACCGTGAGCGCCAGTGTGGTGAGCTTCCGCATACCGGTGATCGTAGCCGTGGCCGGTCCAGGAACTTCGCTAGCCGGCCCAGACGTCCTCGACGTAACGCCCGCTCGTCATCAGCTCGTGGAGCCACGCGACGGCGTCCTCCTCGGACCCGCCGGCGTGGTCCCGGCGCAGCTCACGGAACGCGGCCCGCACGTCCGGCGCCATGTGTCGGCCGTCGCCACAGACCCGCACGTGCGCGCCGCGTTCCAGGAGGCCCCACACCTCGCGGCCCTCCCTGGCGATGCGGTGCTGCACGTAGCGCATCCCGTCCTGCGGGGCGCGGGAGAAGGTGGCCCGCAGGCTGACGACCCCCGCCGCGTCGGCGGCCTCGAGTTCCGCGCGGTGGAGGAAGTCGACGTCGGGGTGGCGGCAGCCGAAGTACAGCAGCAGGGTGCCGCCGGGGGTCACCGTCCTGTCGGCGACGGCCGCGCGGAACGGGGCCAGCCCCGTGCCCGCGCAGACGAGGATCACCGGCACCGACGCGTCGTCGGGAAGCCGGAAGGACTCCTGGCAGCGCACCACCTTGCCGTGGAGGACGTCGTCGGCCTCCGTGCGTTGGAGGAACTCCGACGCCACCCCGGTGTAGGTGCCGACGCCGGCGCGGTGCGGCTCGTCCAGCAGCGACACCATGAGGTCGGCCTCGTGCGGGCTCACCAGCGGGGACGACGAGATGGAGTAGCTGCGCACCCGCATGGGCCGCAGCAGGTCCAGGTACTGCTCGAACGGCAGCGCACAGGAGGGGAACTGCTCGAGGAGGTCGAGCACGCTGCGCTCCTGCGCCGTGACCTGCCGGCGGAACTCCTCACGCTCCAGCCCGGCCAGCCTCGTCAGCTCGCGCCGCTCCGCGTCGTCCCGGGTGTGCTCGACGAGCCTGCCGACGCTGAGCGCGCTGGGCGGGAACCGCAGCTCGAGGAACTCGGCGAGCAACTGGCGCACCGACACCGGGATCCCGACGGGGAGCCCCCGCCGCCCAGCCGCCAACGTGATGGTTGCTTCTGGGTCGAGCCCGAACCGTGCGGCCACCCGGTGCACCAACGGCTCCGGGTTGCGGGGGAGGACGGCGAGGTGGTCGCCCGTGCGGTAGCCCATCGTCGACGGCAGCGCCACGCGCAGGAACCGCTTGGGCTCGCCCCACGGATGGGCCACGTCCACCATCTCGTGGGAGTCGAGCACCGGCAGGGGCGCGAGCTGGTAGCGGTCAGCTAGGAGCTGGAAGGCCTCTGCTGACCGCTGCCCGCCCTGCGCGTGCATCTGACCCCCTACCAGGCGTACGCCTCGGGCGCCGCCCCGCCGGGGCCGGGGAAGATCTCGTCGAGGCGGGCCAGCGCCGAGTCGTCGAGCTCGATCTCCAGCGCGTGCAGGGCGCCGTCGAGTTGCTCCATCGTGCGCGGGCCGATGATGGGCCCGGTGACGCCGTCCTGGTGCAGCAGCCAGGCCAGCGCGACGTCTGCGGGCTTCTCCCCGAGCTCGTCGCAGAACCCCTCCCACTGCTCCAGTTGAGGGCGCATCTCCTCGACGCGCTTGAGCATGCCGTCGTCGGCGCGGCGGCCCTCGTCGAGCTTGCGCAGCACGCCACCCAGCAACCCGCCGCCCAGCGGCGACCACGGGATCACGCCGAGGCCGTAGTGCCTGGCCGCGGGCAGCACCTCGAGTTCGACGGTGCGCGCGGCGAGGTTGTAGAGCGACTGCTCGCTGACCAGACCCAGGCTGTGGCGGGCCCTGGCGGTCTCGACGGCCGCGGCGATGTGCCAGCCCGCGAAGTTCGACGAGCCCACGTAGACGATGTCGCCTGCGGCCACGAGCCGGTCCATCGACTGCCACACCTCGTCCCACGGGGTCGCCCGGTCGACGTGGTGCATCTGGTACAGGTCGATGTGCTCGGTCTGGAGCCGCCGCAGCGATGCGATCGCGGAGCGGCGCACGTTGACGGCCGACAGCTTGGAGAAGTTGGGCCGCTCCTCGTCGAGCGTGCTGCCGTAGCACTTGGTGGCCAGCACCACCTCGTCGCGGCGGCCGGACTTCTGGAACCAGCGGCCGACGATCTCCTCGGTGCGGCCCCGGTGGCCCTTTCCGCCGTAGCCGTTGGCGGTGTCGAAGAAGTTGATGCCGGCGTCGAGGGCGCGGTCCATGATGGCGTGCGCGTCCTCCTCGGAGGTGTGGGGGCCGAAGTTCATCGTGCCCAGGACGAGACGGGACACCTGGAGGCCGGAACGGCCGAGGTGGGTGTAGTGCATGTGGTCTCCTTCAGCGACTCTGCCTGCCTGCGACTCTAGCTCGCCCATCCCTTGCCCCAGCCCGGGGCGGGGACTTAGCGTGGTGCCGCCTCCGGGACGAAAGCAGGAAGCCATGCCCAACGACGAGACTCCCGGCGTCTACATCGACGAGACGCCCGCCGGCCCGGCAACCATCCCGCCGTGGGGCGAGACCGTGGCGGCGTTCGTGGGCCACACCGAGCGCGCGACGGGGGCCGCGGGCGAGGACGTGACGCTCATTCCGCAACGTGTCGGCTCCCTAGCGGAGTTCGAGTCGCTCTTCGGCGGCGCCCAGCCCGAGGTGGGCGTGCGTGTCGACGTGGTCGAGACCCCCGCGGGGCGTGATGTGAGGGCAGCCTGGGCCGACGGTGTGGGGCCGCGGCACGTCGTGCACCCGTCGCTCCAGTTGTACTTCGCCAACGGCGGCAGGAGCGCCCTGATCGTGTCGGTGGGCCGCTTCGGGCCCGACGGTGCGGGCCCGGTGGCCGACGAGCTGCGGGCGGGCGTGGACGCGCTCGCTGCCGTCGACGAGGTGTCGCTCATCGTGGTGCCCGAGACGCGGTGGTTGCCCGAGGCCGAGTACGCCGCCGTGTACCGGCAGGCGCTCGACCAATGCGCCGAGCGGAAGGACCGCTTCGTCCTCCTGGACCTGCCCGGCTCGGGGTCGGATGGCGGTGCGCCTTCGTCGGTGGTGGACCGGTTCCGGGAGGCGGACCTCGGCAGCCATCACAGGTACGGCGCCGCCTACTGGCCCGACGTCATCACCCACCTGCCGCCCGCCGTCGACGAGGCGAGGGTGGAGGTGGTGCACACGGTCGACGGCGTGCCCGGCGCCGCAGTGCCCCTCGCCGAAGTCGATGCCACCCTCGGCACGCAGGTGCGCGCGGCCATCGCCGACCTGAGGGTGTCGGTGCCTCCGTCAGGGGCGGTGGCCGGGGTATATGCCCACTTCGACCGGACCCGAGGGGTGTGGAAGGCCCCCGCCGGCATCGAGCTCAAGGGGGTGGCCGGGCCCGCCGCCGAGCTCACCGCGCGGGAACTCGACGCGCTGCAGGAGCCCACCCGCCGCTCCGTCAACGTCATCCGCCGCCTCGCCGGAAGGGGCATCCAAGTCTGGGGCGCTCGCACACTCGCGGGCGCCGACACGGAGTTCCGCTACGTCAACGTGCGGCGCCTCGTCAGCCATGTCGAGGACTCGGTGCGGCGCGGCCTGTGGCAGTTCGTCTTCGAACCCAACGATGCCGCCACGTGGGCCAGGGTCCGCCAGCTGGTCGACGGCTTCCTGACCGGGCTGTGGCAGGCCGGCGCGCTCGTCGGGACGAAGCCCGAGGAGGCCTTCCGCGTGGACGTGGGCCTGGGCCGGACCATGACGCAGCAGGACGTCGTCGACGGTCTGCTGGTGCTCAGCGTCGGGTTGGCGACGACGCGCCCGGCCGAGTTCATCATCGTGCGCTTCGGGCAGCGGCAGCAGGCGGGCTGATCGGCGCGGAGGCGGGGCTTCAGCTGCCGAGGCGCTCCGCCAGGCCCAGCTTCACGGCCGGCCACTCATCGCGGAGGATCGAGAAGACGACGGTGTCCCGGAAGGTGCCGTCTGCGCGCACCTTGTGCCGCCGCAGCACGCCCTCGCGGGTGGCGCCCAGCTTGGTGATGGCGGCCTGGCTGCGCACGTTGAGCGCGTCGGTCTGGATGCGCACGCGGCCATACCCGAGCGACTCGAACGCCTCCTGCAGCAGGAGGAACTTCGTGGCGGGGTTGACCAGGGTGCCCCACCACGGGCGGCCGTAGACGGTCCACCCCAGGTGCACGGCCTCGTTGGCCAGTTCGGGTTCACCCAACGACGAGGCCCCGACGAGCGTGCCGGCGGGGCCGAGTTCACCGTCGCCCGTGAGCCGAACGGCCCAGGTGACGCGGCCGGAGGGGTCGTCGTTCGGTCGGGCGGCCCAGGAGCTCCACACCCGCTCGAGCGCCTCGTCGTGGTTGCGCGGCGCCGGGTACATGACGAATCCCTGCTCGTGGAGCGCCTGGTCGAGGAGCAGTTGCGCCAGTTCGTCGGCGTCGGACTCGCGGAACGGCTCGAGCCGCACGAGTCGCCCGGCGAGCGGCACGGGGTTGGGCATGCGCGCAGCCATCGTCGCCGCCGCTCAGTACTGGATGCCCAGCGAGTCGTGGGCCTGCTGCATCACCGTCAGTTGGGCGGTGAGGCTCATCAGGGCGTTGCGCACGTCGTCGCCGTCCTCGACGGTGGCGGGGAGCGCCGGGAGGTCGCTGGACGCGTGGGCGTCGAGCACCGGGGTCCAGCCGCCGAGGCGCGCCTCGAGCCCGGCCTTCACGCGCGGCCACTCCTCGGCGATGATCGAGTAGAAGACCGAGTCGCGCGAGCTGCCGTCCTCGCGCACCTTGTGTCGACGCAGCACCCCCTCGCGGACCGCGCCCAGCTTCTCGATCGCGGCCTGGCTGCGGACGTTCAGCACGTCCGTCTGGATCTGCACCCGGGTGTAGCCGAGGCGCTCGAACGCCTGGCCCAGCAGCAGGTACTTGCCCTCCGGGTTGACGGGGGCTCCCCACCAGCGGCGGCCGTAGATGGTGTAGCCGAGGAAGGTGGCCTGGTTGCCGAGGTCGAACGGCCCCAGCGAGGTCGTTCCGACGAGCGTCCCAGCCGGCCCCAGCCCGCCGTCGCCGGTGAGCCGGACGGCGTAGCTGATGCGGTCGGCCTCCCCGGAGCGGTGGCGGTTGGCCCACCAGGTCCAGACGCGGTCGACCGCCTCGGCGTGCGTCCGGGGCGTCGAATACATGACGTACCCGTTGGTGTAGAGGGCAGGGTCGAGCAGCAGGTGAGCGAGCTCATCTGCATCGGATTCGGCGAAGGGCTCAAGCCGGACGAACCGCCCGGTCAATGGCTCAGCGGGAGGCGGCAGTGCGACCATGTGAGAAGAGTAGGGCCGCGCTGCGGGAGCAACGCAAATCGGTGCGTGTCGAGGCATTCTCAGCCCACTCGGGCGACGGCCACGGGGCTCGTCCTCAGCACCTCCGGCACTTCGACGACACCATCAATGACCGCCGTTTCTGTGCCGCCGAGCCACTCCACCGTCTGCACTGTCGAGAGTTCAGCCGGCAACACCAGTTCGCCCTCGCCGGGGTTGAGGAGCTGGCAGTACACGGTTCCTTCGGAGTGGGTGTAGCGCACCTGCCCATCGCCATACCGCAACCAGGGCCGTGTCGCGAAGATCGCCTCACCATTGACGTCCAGCCACGCGCCAAGCTCCTCCAGCGCGCGGAGCTGCAACTCGGGGATGGTGCCGTCTGCCCGCGGACCCACGTTGATCAAGAGGTTGCCGTTCTTCGCCACGACGTCGACCAGGTAGGCGATGAGTTCTGCACCGGACATGGACGCGTGTTCATCTTCCACGCGATTGTAACCAAAGGACTGCCCCAAGCCTCGGCACGCCTCCCACGGATGAGGCAGCGTCTCGCCGACATGCGTGTACTCACGGGTCAGGAAACCGTGGGTGGGGATGCCCCAACGGTCGTTGACCACTCCGTCGGGCACGGCGCTCAGATAGCTGCGGAAGAGCGCTGCGAGGCCGTAGGGCTCGTCACCCTTCCCACCGTCTGGCCAGTCGATGTCATTCCACAGCACATCGGGGCTGAACCGCGCGATCAACTCCTGCATCTGCCGGGTGGAGTACTGCGAGAACTTGGCGTCGTTGCGCCTCAGCGCAAACAGGTCACGGTCTGACTGGATGGGTGGGAGGTCACTGACGTGCCAGTCCAAAGCCCCGGAGAAGTAGACCCCGAAGCGCACGCCGGCAGCCCGGACGGCGTCGTGCAGCTCGGCGATGAGGTCACGCTTGGGACCCCGCTGAGCGGTGGAGAACGGCGTGGTCTTGGTGTCCCACAGGCACAGGCCTTCGTGGTGCTTGGTGGTGGGGATGATGTAGCGGGCCCCCGAACGCAGCACCTGGCTCACCATGGTGGTGGCATCGAACCTCTCGGCCTGCCACAGGTCCACCAGGTCCTCATACGACGTGCCCAGACCGAAGGTCTCCACATGGTGCCGCTGTGTGGGGCTGCCGGGAATGCGCCAGGTGTTGCCATACCACTCGGCGTATTCGTGGAGGGCGTACGCCTCCTCAGGCTGGACATTGCGCTCGCCATGTAGTTGGGCCCACCCCGGCACCGAGTAGATGCCCCAGTGGATGAAGATGCCGAGCTTGGCGTCGCGGTACCACTCCGGCACGCGCAGGTCGGGGTACTGCGGGGCCACGGTGAACTGGGGTCCGGTGCGGGTGTCGAAGTTCAGCATGCGACAGCTCCTCGTGTGAGTTCGGGGTCGAACGTGGGATGCGGGCCGGTGGTGTCGAAGGGCCACGTGCCGGGTAGGAGGCGACGGTGCCCGAGACGCTCGAGATCCTGATCGACGCCACCGGGCGTCAACGCGAGGGTCCAGCCCTCGGCGAGATCATGCAGTTCGGGCTCCAAATAGCCGATCTTCACGATGATGATGTCGGCGGCGCGCGGATCAAGCCCAAGGCGCGTGAAGTCCGCGATGTGATGGAACGGCTTGCGACGCTCCGAGATGATCGCGTGCACTGCCCCCTGCTGAATGACCACCTGGGTGCCGCCCACGGTGTCGCCCCTGACGACGGCCCGGACGACCCCGTCGAGCTGCACCGGCGCTGCCGCCTCGTCGACGTGTCCGCCCACCTGCAGCTGCACCCTGGCGCCCACGCCCGCTGCCTCAGCGGCCGCCACGGCAGCGGCGTCATTGATCGAGGCGTGGATGACAGTCAGCCCATCGTCTGCCAAGCGGGCATCTGCGAGGAGCTGGGCCAGCGACCACGAGCTGTCCCCTGCGCCGCCCGCAGTGGGGTTGTCGCCCGAATCGGACACAACGTGCGGGCGCTTGGCGCCCGGCTGGAGCGCAGCGTCGATCGCCTCGCTGAACGTTGCGGTGGGGCCGACGAATTCGAACTCGTCGCGCACGGCCCAGAACGCCTCCGCCAGCTGGCGAGCGCCAGCGCAGACGGCGCGCTCGTCGTCGCCGGTGACGACGACCACGGCATGGCAACGAGGCTCGTCTGCCCAGGCGTAGCCCACCCAGATCGCGGCGTCGAGGACACCGTCGCGGCCTTCGACCTGCGGCACCAACTGGTAGAGGGACTTGGCGGGCTCCACCCTGGTGCTCGTCTTCTCCCCGGGCAACAAGATGGGCACCCGCACCCAGGCCTTCAGGGGGCGACGTGCCTCCGGGTCCTGGCCCCCGTCGGCGCGCAGGCGCGCGAGCAGGTTGCGCGCGGCGCGTTCACGGGTGTTGACCTCATCCTCATGCGGGGCCATCCGGTAACACGTCACCAGGTCCACCTGCTTCAGGAACTCGCGGGACACGTTGCCGTGGAGGTCCATGCTCGCCGACACCAAGGTGTCCGGGCCGAGTGCCGTTCGCACTGCACGGGCTAGATCGCCCTCAGCGTCGATCATCCCGACGACGCTCATTGCACCGTGAATGTCGAGCAGGAAGCCATCGAAGGGGCCTTCCTCCCGAATGCGCTCGACCAGTTCGTCCCGCATCGTCAGATACGCGTCCTGAGCCACCGGTCCTCCCGGCAGTGAGCGGCCGTGCAGGAGCGGGACCCAGTCAGCCGCTTCGCGCAGCCGCTCACCCTCGCGGAGGAAGGGGTGGTACGCGAGCAACTCCTCGCCGCGTCGATGCGCGAAGTCGGCCAGAGTCGCGACATGTCGGCTGAATGTGCTCGACTCGATGGCGATGCCGCCGACGCCGACCTTGGCGGAGGCGATCCCCGTGGGGGCGACGGGCGGGAGAGGTTCGGCCCAGATCTCTGATGCCTGCCTCATGCCGTGGCCCCCGTCGAGTCGACCGCATCCAGTGCGAGGGTTGCGGCGCCGATGGCAGGGTTCGTCAATGTCGCCAGCCGCACGGTGAGTGGGCGCCTGCTGACGGGAGGGTTCTCGGCGACCGTCGCGTCGAAGGCGGGACCCCAGAATTCCCATGCGTTGGCCACCCCGCCGCCGATCACAACGTGATCGACGTCGAAGAGGGTGCCGGCGGTGAGCACGGCGTTCGCCAGAGCGCGCCCCGCATCGTGGAACACCGCGAGAGCTGCCGGATCACCTGCAGCGGCCCTGCGGGCCGTCTCCTCACCGGTGAGGGGTGAACCGCCGGTTCGCTCGGCGTACCGCAATCCGATGGACCGCCCCGAAGCGACTGTCTCGAGGTGGCCGACTCCGCCGCAGGTACAACGGTGGTCGGAATGCCGGGGCGTGTGCCCGATCTCACCCGCACCCCCGGACGGCCCTTCGAAGAGGCGGCCGTCCAGCATGATCGCGCCGCCGACGCCGGTGCCCAGCATCACCCCCAGGGCATTCCGCGCGCCACTGAGCGCGCCCCAGCGGGTCTCGCCGACGAGGAAGGCGTTGACATCGTTTGCGACGGTGACAGGACGCTCGATGAGCGACTCGAGTTCGGTGCCGATGCGCCTGCCCACCCAGTCGGTGAAGAGTTCTGATGCGGCCAACACCGTACCGGTTCCCGAATCGATGATGCCTGCGGCGCCGAGGCCGAGCGCGGTCACTCGGCTGCCCGCTTCGTGCTCAAGGGACTCGAGCATCGCCGCCACGGCCCGCAGCACAGCGCCCCCGCCCTGCGCCGGAACGGGCTGGGTGTCGGAGGCGATGACCTCGCCTGACCTTGAAACCAGCACTGCGGCGATCTTGGTGCCACCCACGTCGACCCCGGCGAGCAGGGCGGGCCGGGGGGTGTCGTCCATCGCTACCGGCGTCTTTGCAGGCTGCACAGCTTGTCCTCCTTGAAAGGTGCTGGCAGTAGGTTATATCGGACCCGAAATAAATGCGAGTCAGAGGCTCACTCGGCGTGCGATCATCAGTGACGCCGCTCCCAGGGCTTCGGCGGAGGCGTCCCATTCGCGCACCTGCACCATGGGCGGAACCGCCATGGTGGGACTCGTTCCCGCCAGTCCCGCCTGGAAACTGCTCTGCAGGCCCGGCCACAGCGGCAACGACTGTCCCGTGAGCAATACGGTGCTGAGCCCTGTCATCGTGCAGGCGCCACCGACGGCGCGTCCCAGCCAATAGCCGGCCCTGTCGATGATCGCGCCCGCCCGAGGAGCCCCGGCAGCGAGTTCGGCGAGGTGTGATGCGGAGGCGGCCCCCTGCCCGGTGTTGCGCCTGATCGACTCCATGAGTTCACCCAACCCCACCAGTACCTGCAGGCAGCCGGTGTTTCCGCATGGGCAGAGTGGCCCTAGCGGATCAACCGAGACGTGACCGATCTCCGTGGAGGCGCCCTGCTGGCCGCCGAGGATGTGGTGGTCACGGACCACGGCCATGCCGACGCCGTATCCCAGTGAGACGAGCATGAAGTCTGCCGGGTTCTCGGCCCCGGGGCGGAAGAGTTCGCGGTAGGCGAGGGCTGCGATGTCGTTGACGAGGTACGTCTCCAGCCCGCTGTCCGCCGTGAGCAATCCAGCCAATGCCACATCGCGCCAGCCGTGCACCACCGAGATGGTGACCCTCGTGGCGTCCGCGCTGATCACACCGGAGATGGCCACTGACAGGCCCCACCATGCGGCGGCGGAATTCCGTTTGAGGAGGCGGTTCACGTGGCCGCCCAGCACTTTGCTCAGCTCCGCGGGGGATTCGGTCGGCACTTCGATGGCGCTCACCTCGCGGGGAGCCCCGTCGAGCCCGACGACCGCCACGGTCGCCTGGCCGTGGTTCAGCCCCACGCCTACGACGTGGCCGGCGTCCGGCACCACCTCGAGGGGCACTCGGGGGCGACCTGATCCGAGTATCTGCGCCGGCCCCTCGCGCAGCACGCCCATCTCGATCAGGCGCCGAACCTGCGTGCTGACCGTCGCTGGGCCGAGGCCCAACCGGGCCACCAGGTCGCTGCGGCTCTGGTTGGGCTCGCTCGCCAAGCTGGCCAGCAATTGGCCCCGTGAAGCCTGACCGCCACGTCCGAACGTCTCCATCGACTCGTCTCCCTTAGCTCGCTGCCGCCATTGTGGCGCGGCGGGCAGGAATTCGGAATCCCACTTGACATCCACTTAATTCGGAGGCAAATTAAACCCTACCTTGTATCTAGGAGGAAGCAATGAAGCTTAGCCTTGTCGGCATCGGTGCCGTCACTCTCGCGGCCGCCCTCGGGTTGGCTGCATGCGGGTCGAACGCCACCCCAACCAGCAGCGAAGGAACCTCACAGGAGGGCCAGACCGTCACCCTGGACTGGGATTTCTGGAACCAGGGCGATGACGGCAACAAGATGTGGCAGGGACTCGCCGAGGACGTGACCACCGAGCACTCCAACATCACGGTGAAGCTCACCAGTCCGCCGTTCGCCGACTACTTCACCAAGCTCCAGTCCCAGTTGGCCAGCAACTCCGCGCCCTGCATCGTCAGCATGCAGAGCCTGCGCCTGCCTGCCTTCGCAGAGGCGCTCGAGCCCCTCGACGAACTGATGGCGGCCGAAGGATTCGATCCGCAGGAGTGGAACCCTGCGGCGCTCAAGGCCCTGCAGCTCGACGGAAAGCAGTACGCCATCCCCTACGGCATCTCCACGATGGCGCTCTTCTACAACAAGGACCTCTTTGCTGCTGCGGGTGTGGAAGAGCCGCAGCCCGGGTGGAGCGTTGAGGACTTCGAGGCCGCGGCCAAGGCCATCACGGAGAAGACCGGAAAGCCGGCCTTCGGGCAGAGCTTCTCGGATCTCCACATGTTCTCCCAACTGCTCGCGTACAACGGTGCCCGCCCCGTCTCCGATGACGGCAAGCTGGACCTGGGCAACGACGCAATGCGCGAAGCCTTCACCTGGTACACCGGTCTCGCCACCGAACAGGGCGTTGCCCTCGTGCCTGCCAGCTCCTCTGACGTGCCCTGGGGTGAGCAGCAGTTCGTCGCGGGCAACGCGGCGATGGCGGTTGACGGGACCTGGAACCTGGCCTCCGACGCCAAGGAAGCCACCTTCCCCGTCGGCGTGACCACCCTGCCCCTCGGCGACGGCGGCGTTTCCTCGTTCTCCGCCAACTCAGGCTTCGGCATCGCCAAGTCCTGCGAGAACAAGAAGGAAGCCGCTCAGGCCATCGCGATCATCACCGGGGCCGACGCACAGGAGAAGACCGCAACCTCCGGCACGATGCCCGGCCGTGTGGCATCGGCTGATCTCTTCTACGAGGGCCTGGCTGCCGACATCGATGGCGACAACCCCGGCTACTCCGAGCAAGCTCGCCTGGTCGTCGAGGAGAGCAGCAAGAGCGCAGTCCCGTTCGTGCCCACCTCGAACTGGGACGCGGTGACCAAGTCCATCGCGCGCGAGTTCATCCTGGCCTACACCGGCAGCGCCGCCCCCGACGCCACTCTCGACAACGTCCAGGCATCGGCGGGCAGCTGACGTGAGTCTCCCATCCCCCGTTCGTGACCGATTGGTCAGGGAAGAGGAAGCCCCGGTTGGCGACAACCGGGGCACCCGCTCCAGGAAACACGAGAAGCGTGCGGCCCTGGGGTTCCTGACCCCCAGTGCCATCGGCCTGACGCTCTTCGTGCTGCTCCCGACGATCTTGGCGATCGCCACGAGCTTCTTCCACTGGCCCACTTTCGGCGATGTCACGTTCGCGGGATGGGACAACTACAAGACCCTCTTCGCCCCCGGCAACGCCTTTCCGGCTGCCCTCATCAACACCATCGTCTTCACCATTGTCGTGGTTCCCCTCAACTTGGTGCTGACGTTGGCGATGGCGTTCTGGATCTCCACGAGCCGCATCAGCCACGTCTACCGGGTGCTGTTCTTCCTCCCCGTCGTGACCCCGAGCGTGGCCACGTCGATCATTTGGAAGATGCTCTACCAGCCCGGCGGCATCATCGACTACCTCGCGCAATCGGTCGGCATCCAGATGCCCAACCTCCTGGCCACCAACAGCACCGCGCTCATGGCCGTGGTGGTCGTCGTGATCTGGAACGGACTCGGATACAACACCCTGATCTTCTCTGCGGCCATCGACCAACTGCCCGATTCAGTACTCGACGCTGCCAAGATCGACGGCGCCGGCTTCTGGTCAACTCTGTTCCGGGTGAAACTACCCCTCATGACGCCGGCGATCTTCTTCGCCACGACGATCACGATCATCCAGGCGTTCCAGATCTTCAACCAGCCCTACGTCATGACGGCCGGCGGGCCGGGCAACGCCACGGTCACCGTCGTGATGGACGTCTACCAGAAGGCGTTCCAAGGTGGGCAGCTGGGTGCCGCCGCGGCACCCGCAATGATCCTGTTCGCACTCATCCTCGCGGTCACGGCGCTGCAGTGGCTCGGCCAGAAGAAGTGGGTCAGCTATGACCAGTGAGACCATGCCCCATTCGCGTAGGCGCCGCCGCATCGCGGGACCGGCTCTCAACGAGGCGCTGCTGTTCGTCGCCGCCGTGATTTTCATCTTCCCGGTCATCTACACCATCACCTCGTCCTTGAAGCCTGCCGGCGAGATATTCAGCCAGCCCCCGTCCCTGTTCGGCTCCGAGATTCGTTGGGCCAACTACACCGAGGTGTTCGACTACGCACCGTTCTTCAAGTACATCCTCAACGGCGTGATCCAGTCGCTGGGTGGCACGCTCGTCGTGCTGGTTGCCAGCGCGTTGGCGGCATATTCCTTTGGCATTCTGCGCTGGCGTGGACGCGACGTGACGCTGCTGGGCTACTTGGCCACGCTGATGATCCCGCAGGAGGTCCTGGTCATTCCGATGTTCCTGCTCATGCAGCGACTCGGCTGGATCAACTCTTGGCAAGCCCTGATCCTGCCCTGGGCCTTCGGCGCATTCGGCACGTTCCTGCTGCGGCAGTTCTTCATGAGCTTGCCGTACGAACTTGTGGAAGCTTCCCGGGTGGACGGCTGCAATCATTGGCAGACATTCCTCAGGATCATCCTGCCGCTGGCCCGGCCGTCCATGGCCGTCCTCGGCGTGTGGACCTTCATCACCTACTGGAACAGCTTCCTATGGCCCTTGATCGTCGTCAACGACATCGAAGGGCTCGGCAACGTGAGTCTCGGCCTGCAGACCTTCTTCGGTGAACGCGGAGCGGCGTGGAACCTGATCTTGGCGGCATCGGTCATCGCCATCGCGCCCACCATGATCGTGGTGATCATCCTCCAGAAGCACTTGGTCAAGGGCATCGCAACGGTCGGGCTGGCTGGCAGATGAACCCCGGCTCCCGTCCCAATGTGATCGTCATCTTGGCCGACGACCTCGGCTGGGGAGACCTGGGCTGCTACGGCGCAACGAGGGTGCGCACGCCGAACATCGACGCGCTCGCGGCACGGGGCACGTCCTACTGGGACGCACACGCCGCGTCGTCGGTGTGCACCCCCTCCCGCTACGGCCTGCTAACGGGACTACACCCCTGGCGTAGCCCCCTGAAGGCGGGGGTGCTGGGCGGCGCGGACCCGTGCATCATCGCCGATGACGTCCCCACGATCGCTTCCGTGCTGCAAGCAGAGGGCTACCGCACCGGAGCCTTCGGCAAGTGGCATCTCGGCCTCGACTGGCAACGCCTCGACGGTTCACGGGCGACAGCGTTCGACTCAGGCTTCACCCCCGACATGCAGGGGGATGGCCGCGATATCGACTACACCGTCGCGTTCCGCAACGGGCCATTGGAGCACGGGTTCGAGCGGTACTTCGGCATTGCCGGGTCACTCGACATGCCGCCCTACTGTTTTCTCGACCAGGACCACACAGTGGGCGTCCCCACCCTCGAGAAGCAGCCGCTGATCACCTCGCAACGTCCTGGCCTGACCGTGCCGGGGTGGGAGGACGACCAGGTTGACGTGGCCGTCACGCGTGCCGCACAGGAGTGGCTGAGCACCCGCGATGAGCGACCGTTCTTCGCCTACGTGGCCGCCGCCTCCCCGCACCGGCCCTGCGTGCCACCCGCGTTCGTGCGCGGCACGTCCGATGCCGGTGTCAGGGGCGACAGCATCCACCTCTTCGACTGGATGGTGGGTGAACTGCTCGGAGCGCTGTCGGACGACGTGCTGGCACAGACCCTGGTGATCGTCACCAGCGACAACGGCGCGCCGATGATCTTCCCTGAAGACGGAGACGTCGTCATCCATCGGCCCAACGGTGCATGGCGGGGGCAGAAGGCCGACGCCTACGAGGCTGGCCACCGCGTGCCGCTGGTGGTCAGCGGCCCTGGGATCGCCATGGGGGCGGAGTCCCGCGCGCTGGTGAGCCTGCTGGATCTGTTGCCCACGGTCGGACGCTTCGCTGGGGTGGCGTCGCTTCCTCAAGTCGACGGCGTCGCACTGGATGAGCGAACCGAACGCGAGTTGGTCGGCGCGCAGGCCTTCGACGGACGATTGGTGTTGCGCTCCGCCTCCACCAAGGTCATCTACGGGAGCGGCTCAGGCGGGTTCAGCGAGCCAGTGGGTGAGCCCTGCGCGTCGGACAGTGAGCTCGTCCAGATCTACGACCTGGAGGCAGACCCGGAGGAGGTGTTCGACCTCCAGGGCAGCGAGCCGTCCGTCGCGGTATCGCTCTACGACGAGTTCGCGGCTGCTACCGGCTTCTCCGTCCCACGCGTGCAGGAATAAGGCTTCCGCTCTCGCGCTCAATCGCTGTTTGACCACCCGTATGAGTAAACTTCGGTGCATCGAACATTCTTCGGAGATGCTTGGAGGCACACGTGACAAGCGTGCGGACTTTCAAAGAAGTGGAGAAGCAGGCTGAGCCCAAGGCTGCGGGTCCGGCGTGGCTGCTCGGCCCAGCGCTGGTGGCGGGCGTCGCCTACCTGGACCCGGGCAACGTCGCGGTCAACATGTCCGCCGGCGCGCAGTTCGGGTACCTGCTGGTCTGGGTGTTGGTTGTCGCCAACGTCGCCGCGTGGCTCGTGCAGTACATGTCCGCCAAGCTCGGGCTGGCCACCGGGCGCAGCATGGCGGAACTCCTCGGGCAGCGGATCCAGACGCGCACCGGACGACTGCTCTACGGCCTCCAGGCGCAGTTCGTGGCGATCGCCACCGACATCGCGGAGATCATCGGCGGCGCCGTGGCGCTGTGGATCCTGTTCGACGTGCCGCTCGTTGCCGGGGCGATCATCACAGGGGCGGTGTCCACCGTCCTGCTCCTGGTCCAGTCGGAACGAGGGGCCAAGGCGTTCGAGTTCAGCATCATCGCGCTGATGGCGGTCATCGTCATCGGCTTCTGTTACGGCCTGTTCCTCGAGCCGCCCGCCGCAGTTGACGTCGTCGGGGGCCTGGTGCCGCGGTTCGACGGCGCCCAGTCGGTGCTGCTGGCCGCCAGCATCATGGGTGCCACCGTCATGCCGCATGCCATCTACGCGCACTCCTCGCTGGCGCGCGACCGGTTCGGCACCTCCGACCTGCCGCCTCGCCGGCTGATCCGCGCCACCCGCACCGATGTCACGATCGCCCTGGGCATTGCCGGGTCGGTCAACCTGGTGATGCTGCTGGTGGCCGCCACCGTCCTGCCGGGCGTGCCGGGGACCGACAGCCTCGAGGGGGCGCACCTCGCCATCCAGGAGGCGCTGGGGAAGGCTGCGGGGTTCATGTTCGCCGTGGCGCTCCTGGCGTCGGGGCTGGCGTCCACGGCCGTGGGCGCCTACGCGGGCAGCGACATCATGGGCGGTCTGTTCCGCACGCGGCTGAGCCTGTTGACCCGTCGTCTCCTCACGATGATCCCGGCCGTGCTGGTGCTGGCCGGGGGAGTCGACCCGACCTTCGCGCTGGTGCTCAGCCAGGTGGTGCTCTCGTTCGGCATCCCGTTCGCCGTCGTGCCGCTGGTGTGGCTCACGTCGCGGCGCGAGTTGATGGGCGCCTACCTCAACAGGCGGGCGCTGACGATCGCCGGGTGGCTGGTGGCAGGTGGGATCGTGGCGCTCAACGTGGCGTTGCTGGCCATGGAGTTCGGGCTGGTCGGGTGATCAGGGGGTGACCCACACCGAGTCGGTCGCGGCGCGCCCGAGGGTGAGTGCCCTGGTGGAGCCCTCGACGACGACGTCGATGGCGCCTGAATAGGGCGCGCCCGGCGTGGCCTCCAGCACCGTCCCGACGCCGATCCCGTGCTCGGCGAAGAACTGGAGCAGGCCGGGGTCGCCGTCGGAGATCCGCTCCACCCGGGCCTTGCGGCCGGTGCCCAGATCCGTCAGTGAGACCGCATCCAGCTGGGTGACGGTGCCATCGGCCGCGGGGATGGGATCGCCGTGGGGGTCCCTGTCGGGGTGGCCGAGGTGCTCAGCGATGCGCTCGACCAGGAAGTCCGAGACCGCATGCTCCAGGTGGTCCGCCTCGTCGTGCACCTGGTCCCACCGGTAGTCCAGCACCTCCACCAGGAACGTCTCGATCAGTCGGTGCCTGCGCACCATGGCAACCGCGTGTGACCTGCCCTCGTCCGTCAGCGTCATCGAGCCGTAGGGGGTGTGCTGGAGCAGCCCCAGTTCCCCGAGCTTGCGCACCGCGTCGGATGCGGTGGACATCCGGACCCCGACGCGCGCGGCGACGGCGGAGGTGGTGACGGGCTCGTCAGACCATTCGCCGAGGCTCCAGATGGCCTTGAGATAGTTCTGATTGCTGGCCGAGAGGGTCGACACGGACATGCAGAAATGCTAACAAAGTGAGAAGTGCCCGCCACCGGACAAAGTTGGCCGCCCCAGACGAGCGGTGCGAAGGCACCCGGCGGGAGCGGTAAGCGACAGGGTGCCTCCAAGTGCAACAACTTTCACGGGGCCGAACTGCGGTTGGTGGGAACGTTCACCCCGCTGGCTTGCCCCTTGAGCCAGGCGTTGCGGGGGCGAGGCGACGTCACCCCAAGGGGTAGGCGTGGCCGCAGGCAATTCTCCGGTCAGATTCTGACTGGACACGCTGGTGGCGATAAGTGCTTGACATATCGATCGTGGCGTTACTATTGCGCCATGCCTTCCCCGGACCTGAACTCCCCTGCCGGTCTGGTGGCGCGGATCGAGACGATGTTGCCGAGCCTGCGCCCCGCCGAACGACGCGTGGCTGAGGCCGTGCTCACAGATCCTGCCGCCGTCGCCCGTGAGTCGATCTCCGCACTGGCGGAGCGCTGTGGCGTGTCGGCGCCCACCGTCGTACGTTTCTCGAAGCGGGTGGGGTTGTCCGGCTATCCGCAGCTGCGCGTGGGCCTGGCCATGGCGGCCGGGCATGAGCACGGCCGCACCGGCCGGCCCATGACCGCAGGCATTGTCGGGGAGGATGACTCGCTCGCTGACATCGCATCGAAGGTGGCGCACGCGCACGCCAACTCGATCGAGGAGACGTTGTCGGCCATGGACCTCAATGCCCTCAAGGCCGCAGTCCGCACCCTGTCCAGCGCCGAGAAGATCGACGTCGTCGGCATCGCCTCCAGCGGCCTGATCGCGGCAGACCTCGTGCAGAAGCTGCAGCGCTTCGGCTACAGCGCCTGGGGCCAGGTCGATCGGCATGCCGCCGTCACCGCGATCGCGCTACGCGGCCGAGGCGACGTGGTGGTGGGCATTTCGCACAGCGGCCAGACCGCCGACGTGGTGGAGCCGCTGCGCATGGCCGCGTCCAGGGGCGTCAAGGTGGTGGCCATCACCAGTGACGAGAGCTCCTCGTTGGGCCAGTTGGCCGACCATGTGTTGACCTACCGTTCCAAGGAGCCCGCCTTCAGGTTGGGCGCCATGGCGAGCCGCATCGCGCAGTTGGCCGTCGTCGACTTCCTCCTGGGCGGCATCGCGATGCGCCAAGCGGAGCCGGTGCGCTCCGCACTCGACAGCACGTTCAAGGCCGTCGGCACCCTCTGAGCCCTGTGCCCTAGGCCGCTGAGGGGGCATTCCTCCTCCCGCGCTCGTAGGCCACGAGCGCAGCCGCGCAGAGCTCTGCGGGTGACGGGCGTGGCGACTTCACGCCGATCCCCGGGCCTGTGACGGTCCACCTGCCCGCAGGCGTGCACTCACTCTTCGAGACCACGACCGCGCCCTGGGGGGTGAGGAACGACAGCCGTGGCCGATGGTCGTCGACGTCGATGTGGCCGTCGAGTTCGGGACGCACCGCGATGAGGTGCGACTTCACGGAGAAGATCAGCAGCAGGTCTGAGATGCCCGTGTCGGTGATCAATTCGTTCATGTGCACCACTGTGCACCGTACCTCCGACGAATTTAGAACGAACGTACCAACGAGCCTCGGACTCGGGCCGCTCCCAGCGATTTGCGGGGGCGTTGACGACGCGACCACAGCCCCGTCGAGTGTTGGCCGATGTGGGAAGCTTGGCGCGTGACCCCACTCGTCCTGACGTTCCCGGACTTCGACCCCATCGCCGTCGAGATCTTCGGCCTCAAGATCCACTGGTACGCCATCATGTACCTGCTCGCGTTCGGCATGGCCTACGGCCTGATGCGCCGCCGGCTCAACCACGAGCCGTACCGTTCCATCACCAAGCCCGAGCGCTGGTCACCCACCGACATCGAGGAGATCCTGCTCGTCTCCATCGTCGGCGTCATCGTCGGTGGACGGCTGGGCTACTGCCTCTTCTACAACCCGGCCTACTACTTCCAGAACCCCCTGGAGATCTTCAAGGTCTGGGACGGCGGCATGAGCTTCCACGGCGGCGCGATCGGCGTCGTGCTGGGGCTCGCGTGGCACGCTTGGCGCAAGAAGCGGCCGTTCCTGCAGGTCGCCGACTTCCTGGTGCCTGCGGTGCCCATCGGCTTGGCGGCCGGCCGCTTCGGCAACTTCATCAACGGCGAACTCTGGGGCCGGCAGGCTCCCGAATCCCTGCCGTGGGCCATGATCTTCCCGACCGGTGGCGACATCCCGAGGCACCCCTCGCAGCTGTATCAGATGCTGCTCGAGGGCGTGCTGCTCTTCGTCCTGCTGTGGTTCTACGCCCGCAAGCCCCGCTACCGCGGCCAGGTGGCCGGGGCGTTCCTGTTCGGCTACGGCGTCTTCCGCTTCATCGCGGAGTTCTGGCGGGAGCCCGACGCCCACCTCGGCATCCTGGGCCTGGGCCTCAGCATGGGGCAGTGGCTGTCGATCCCGATGATCCTGATCGGCGCCGGCCTGTGGATCTGGGCCCGTCAGCGCGGGATCGACGACCGGGAAGACGCTGTGGACAACCCGGGGGACAACTCCGACGGCGAGCCCACCGTCGACGGCCCGTCCGACGAGGCCAGTGACGCGTCGCCAACGCTCAACGACAAGGCCACCGAGCCCGGCGATCACCCCCAAGGGGGGTAGCGCGGGAGTTATCCACAGAGCCGCCCCGGCGTACAGTGGTTCTCCACCCCAGTTCGCGTCGAAACAGGCAGGACAAGCATGGATGAGCAACTGAACAAGGCAATGCCGGCTGGGGACAACTCAGTGGACAACTCACGCCCCGCCAAGCCCCTCGTCCTCTTCGACGAGGACTGCGGCTTCTGTACCACATCGGCCCAGGCGTCGCAGACGTCGTGGTTCCGCGCGCAAGTTGCAGTGATCGCTTTTCAACGGGTCGACCTCACTGTCCACAACCTGACTGTGGATAAGTGTGCGGAAAGTCTTCACGTCGTGGATACCGACGGCAGCATCCACGTGGGCAGCGACGCCGTCGCCGTCGTGTTCCGGGAATCCAGGTTCCCCTGGCCGATCGTGGGCGCCGCGCTCGGGCTGCCCGGGCTGCGCTGGGTGGCGCAGCGGGTTTACGCCGTGGTCGCTGCGAACCGCTACCGGTTGCCGGGCGGCTCGGCCGCCTGCAAGCTGGACTAGCGCTTCAGCAGCGGGTCCACCCACGTGGCGGGCCCGGAAGTCACGCGCCCCAGCGCGGCCAGCCCGGCACCCGTGGCCGCACGCGACGGGGAATGTTCCACGAACTCGAGTTCGATGCCCGAGTGCGGGGCCCACAGCACCCGGGTGGCCAGTTCACGCTGGAGCGGCGCCCGGAGCCAGCTGCGCAGGCTGGCCAGGTGGCCGCCGAGGCGGACGATGCTGAGGTCGAGCAGGTTCAGGGCGGCACCGATCGCGATGCCGAGCGCGGCGGCGACGGTTTCGACGGCGGCGAGCGCCGTCGGGTCCTCGTTCTCCAGCGCGTGCAGCACACCGTCGATGTCTGGCTGCCCGGCAAGGCTGAGCACCGCATGCGCACCCGCTACCGTCTCGAGGCAGCCGCGCGCGCCACAGCCGCACATCCGGCCGTGGGGATCGACGCAGATGTGGCCCAGCTCACTGGCCCACCCGTGGCGGCCGCTGAGCAACTGACCGTCCATGGACACGGCCGCGCCGATGCCCACCTCACCGGTGACGTACAGGAACGACGACCCGGGGGCCTCGCGGAGGACGGTGAGCGCCGAACAGTCGACGTCGTTGCGCACCTTGAGCGGCACCGGCGCGCCGCCGAACTCGACGTGCCAGAACTCGCCGGGCTCGAGGTTGTCCCACTCGAGGTTGGGGGAGCGCAGCACGCGGAGCCCCTCGCGGTCGATCAGGCCCGGGATGGCGAGCATCGCGCCGGAGATGCGTGCGCCGTCGGGCATCTCGTCGAGGATTTCCTGCGCCATCCGCGAGAGGTGGGCCATGCCCTCCTCGACGGTGAGCTGCTCGACGTCGGTGTTGAGGTGGCGCTTGGCGCGGACCTCGCCGGTGAGGTCCACCAGGCTGGCCACCATGCGCTCGACGTTGACCTCCAGGCCGAGGGCGTACACCGTGCCGGGGCGCACCATCAGCGGGACGGCCGGGCGGCCGCGGGCGCCGCCGACCGCCTCGCCCTCCACGACGAGCTCGCCGAGGATGAGGTCGTCGACCAGGCGCGAGACGGTGGAGCGTGTCATGCCGAGACGGCTGGCGATGTCGGCACGCGAGACGGACCCGCTGTGGGCGAGCACCTCGCCCAGCACCAACGCCAGGTTGCTGGCCCGCACCGATGCCTGGGTCATCCCTGAGGAAACAGTCGTCTCCGTCATCGCTGCCGCCTTCCTCGAAGTGATCGGACCGCGGACCATTCTTCCGGAGAAATCACGATGAAAAGGTCAGATGTCATTGCGCTCTGAGCGATTCTCAGTGGCATCCGACGCATTCGGCGACTCGGGGGTGTCGATGATCCGGCGCCGCCGGAGGATCCGCCTGAGCTCGATGATCATGAAGGCAACCACCATCAACGCGACGGCCGCCAACAGCAGCAGCGGCCACCAGGCGGTGTCGGCTGTCTCAAGCAGCGCGATATCGAGCGGGAACACCATGCCCCTCATCATGTCATCGTCTACCGGGGTACGCGGCGCCTCTCACGCCGGTGGCTCAACCGATGAGCTCCGCAGCGGCGTCGGCATAGGCGCAGGCCAACTGCATCAGGTCAGCCCGGTGCCGTGCGATGTTGCAGCCCGACGCGTCAGCCGAGACGCCCTCGCGCGCCCAATGCTTGCGGGCCAGGGGCAGGAGGTGGCTCGGGAGCACGCCGTCGCGGTTGGTGACCCGCCACCAACTCACCTCGCCGCCCTGGGTGGCCATGACGGCGCCCACGCGGCGGGCCGAGGTGCCGACGAGTTCGGCGATGTCGCCGTAGGACACCACCTTCCCGGGCGGCACCTGCTCCACGGCTCGCAGGACCAGCTCGACGGTGACCTCCGCCTGCCGTGCCATCTCGGCCCCCTTCGGGATCAGAGTGTTTCGGCCACACTATTACGTGCACCGGTCAGGCGCGAGGGGTCAGCAGGTCGGGCAGCACGTCGTCGAGTTGCCCCCGGATGACCTGGTGCGCGACGTCGTCCATGGCAGTCTCCGACGCGTTGACGATCACCCCGTGCGCACCGTGCGCGAGCGCGGTGGGGAACAGGCCCGCCACGGGGTAGACCCCCAGCGTGGTGCCCACCGCCACGATGGCGTCGCAGTCCTCCACCGCCTCGATGGCGGCCTCGATGACATCTGGCTCCAGCACCTCCTCGAACAGGATGACGGTGGCGCGCGTGATGCCGCCGCAATGGGGGCAGCGGGGGTCCTCCTCGCCGGCGTTGACGCGGGCGACCATCTCCTCCATCGGCCCCGTCCGGCCGCACATCTCGCAGCGCCACGTGCGCATGGAGCCGTGCACCTCGTGCACCAGTTCCGGGCTGGAGCCGGCCACCTGGTGGAGTCCGTCGGTGTTCTGCGTGATGATGGCCCGGAGCCTGCCCTGCTTCTCCAGGTCGACGATGGCCCGGTGCGCCCTGGTGGGCTGCGCCGACCACACCTCGGGCGTGGCACGGCGCCGCCACGCGGCCTTGCGCACGTCCTCGTCGCTGAGGTACCACGACAGCGTGGAGACCAGCTCTGCGTAGGGGTCACGCGTCCAGAGGCCTTCGGGGCCGCGGAAGTCGGGGATCCCGGCGGCGGTCGACAGCCCTGCGCCGGAGAGGATCACGATGCGGTTGGCTTCGGAGAGGGACGAGACGGCCATGCCCACCAGTGTGCCGGACCCGCGTCCCGGAGGGGCCGCTCGCCCCATCCCGGAGGCCCGCGTCGGGGCAGCTTCAGGGGCCGACCGGGTCCATCTGGCGCTGTCTCGGGGTGCCGCTCTGTTTGACTGACAACGTGTTCAAGTTGTTCCGGCCCATGGCCGCGGTCCTGATCTCCCTGCTCCTCCTGTCCGCCGTGATGGCGGCGCCGGCCCGCGCGGAGGACCCGCCCCCGCAGCTCGCGAAGGCCGACGTCGAGGCCCAGACGCCGCTCGACCCGCAACGCCACCTGCTCCGCGTGGCGTCCATCTCGAAGGTGCCCGTGGCGGTCAGCGTGCTGCAGCTCGTCGAGCGCGGCGAGCTGGACCTCGACGCGCCCATCACCGACTACGTCGACGTCGAGCTCGACACCCGCTTCGAGACGCCCATCACCATGCGGCACCTGCTCTCCCACACCGCCGGCTTCGAGGACTCCTACCGCGACGTCATGCTCGCGCCCGGCTCCGAGGTGCGGCCGCTGGAACAGGCCGCCACCGTCGACCCGCCCGTGCAGATCTACGAGCCCGGCACCGTGCCCGCGTACTCCAACTACGGCTACACGCTGGCCGCCTACGTCGTGCAGACGGTCAGCGGGCAGCCGTTCGAGCAGTACGTGCGGACCGAGGTCTTCGACCGCGCCGGCATGACGACCGCCACCTAGGCCCAGCCCATCGGCGACGACCTCGCGCCGGCCGTCGCGCAGTCCGGAGGCACCCACCCCGACGGCGACCGCAGCCGAGCGCGCCGCGCAGGTGGCGGGCACCTACGTGATCTCCAGGCGCGCCGACAGCAACTTCGTGCGGGTCTACGACGCCCTCACCAACGTCGCGATCACCGCGCACGGCGACAACCTCATCATCCCCATCCACGTGGACAGCGCGGGGGTGCCCATGCCGCTGGTCGAGGTGGAGCCGTGGGTGTGGCAGGAGGTCGGCGGCGACACCCGCGTGGGCGTGAGGCTGGCCGACGACGGCTCGGTGGAGGCCGTCGGCCTGAACCCCGGCTTCACCCTGCTGCCTGCGCCCTGGTGGCTGGGCCTGCTGGTGCCCGTGGCGCTCGCGTCCGTGGCGGTGCTGGTGATCGCAGTGGTGGCGTGGCCGGTGCGGGCCATCGTCGGGTGGCGCCTGCGCGCACCCCTCGACCTGCCGCCCACCGACCGGTGGCTGCGCGTCGCCACGCTGGTGGCCGCCATCGTCGCGCTGGCCGGCCTTGCGTTGTGGGTGTTGGCCGCCTCGATGCTGTTGACCGGCTCCGGCACGCCGAGCGACCTGCTGTTGCGCGCTGCCCAGCTGCTCACGGGGCTGGGCCTGCTCGGGTTCGTGCCGACGGCGTGGCGGGCCGCCCGCGCGTGGGGTGGACGCAGGTGGTTCCACGCGGTACTGGCCTCCGTCATTGCCCTCGCCTTCGTGGGGTTGGGTGCCTTCGCCGTGAGCGGCGGCCTGCTGTTGCCTGACATCACCTTCTGACGCCCGGGGCCCGCGGGGTCGGATGCCACACGGCTATCCGACCCCGCGGGATTCATTTAGGTGAGGCGATGCTAACTTTTTTGCCATGACTCTCGTGGAACTCTTCGCTGGTAGGCGATGCGCCACGGCCCGGCACCTGGTGGAGCGCTCCACCACGCTCGACGCCCTCCCCGTCGGCGACGCGCGCACGCTTGTCGGGTTCGACCACGACGACGTCGTGGCGCGCCGCCTGTTCGACCTGGGCTTCACCCCGGGTGAGCGCGTCGAGCGGCTGCGCAGCGCCCCGCTGGGAGACCCGCTGATGTTCCGCGTGGGTGGGGTCGAGATCGTGCTGCGCCGCGAGCAGGCGCGCCGGGTGCTGGTTGCCGCGTGAGCGCTGACCACTGCGGCGGTGGCCCCCCTGCAGGCGCGGTCGCTCCCGGTGGGACCACCCGGGTCGCGCTCGTCGGGAGCCCCAACGCGGGCAAGACCACCCTCTTCAACGGCCTCACGGGGCTGCGCGCCAAGACCGGCAACTATCCCGGCGTCACCGTCGCGCGGTACGAGGGCCTGGTGGAGACGGCCGGCGGCCCGGTCGTCGTCGAGGACCTGCCGGGCACCTACTCGCTCGACCCGATCAGCCCCGACGAGGAGATCGTCGCCGCCGTGCTCCAGGAGGCCGGCTCCCTCGCCGGGCTCCTCGTGGTCGTCGACGCCACCAACCTGCGGCGGGGCCTGGGCTTCGTGGCGCAGGTCCAGCAGGCGGGGCTGCCCACCACCGTCGTGCTCACGTTCGTCGACGAGCTGCTGCGCCGGGGCGGCCGGGTCGACCCGGAGGCGCTGTCCCGTGCGCTCGGGATGACGGTGCTGCCGGTGGTCGCCGGGGAGCGACGGGGGGTCGAGGCCCTCCGTGACATCCTCGCGGACCCCAGCCAGTGGGCCACGCCCGTGCTGCTGCCGCCCACGCAGCCCGAGGACGTCGTCGCCTGGACGCAGTCGATCATCACCGCGGCGCGGTTCGTCGCGCCCCGCCCCGACTCCCGCACCGGACGGCTCGACGGCGTGCTCCTCCACCCCCTCTGGGGCACCCTCATCTTCTTCCTCACGATGTTCGCGTTCTTCCAGACGATCTTCGTGGTGGCCGCACCCCTGCAGGGCTGGATCGAGCAGGCGTTCGCCTGGCTGGGCGAGTGGGCCCGCGAGGCGATCCCCATCAGGTGGCTCGCCTCGTTCGTGGCCGACGCCCTGCTCGCCGGGGTGGGCGGGGTGCTGGTGTTCCTGCCGCAGATCGCGCTGCTGTTCATCCTCATCTCGCTGCTGGAGGGCTCCGGCTACCTCTCGCGCGCCGCGTACCTGATGGACCGCGTGATGTCGACGGCGGGGCTTGAGGGACGCGCGTTCGTCGCGCTTCTCTCGTCGCTGGCCTGCGCCATCCCGGGCATCATGGCCACCCGCACCCTGCCGTCGGCCAAGGACCGCCTCGCCACCATGATGGCCGCGCCACTCATGACGTGCTCGGCCCGGCTGCCGGTGTACGTGCTGCTGATCGGCCTGCTCGTGCCACCCGGGCTCGGGTGGGGCCCGGTCCAGGCGCAGGGCCTCATCATGTTCGGGCTGTACGTGCTGGGCGCGGCGTCGGCCATGGCGTCGGCCTGGTTCTGGAAGCGTGTCGTGGGGCGCTCCGGCGTGGCGCTGCCGTTCTACATGGAGATGCCGTCGTACCGGCTGCCGCAGCCGCGCACCGTGCTGATCTCGGTGTGGGACGCGTGCAGGGCGTTCCTGCGCAAGGTCACGTCGATCATCCTGCTGACCACCGTCGTGCTGTGGGCGCTGCTGAACCTGCCGATGCGGTCGGCGGAGGAGTTGTCGGCCGCGGGGGTCGACCTGCACGACGAGGTGGCAGTGACCGCCTACACGCTGGACCATTCCGCCGCGGCCGCGATCGGCCGGGCGGTGCAGCCCGTCTTCGAGCCGCTGGGCTTCGACTGGCGGGTCAACGTGGGCGTGATCTCGTCGCTGGCGGCGCGCGAGGTGTTCGTCGCGACGCTGGGCCAGGTCGCCGCGGCGTCCGACCCTGAGAACCCGGCCAGCGCGCTGGCGGAGCTGAGGCACCAGGATGGGCCGCGCGCCGGCGAGAAGGTCTTCACCCCGCCGACCATCGCCGCCCTGCTGGTGTTCTTCGTCTACGCGTTGCAGTGCATGTCGACGCTGGCCGTGATGCGCCGCGAGACCGGCACGTGGCGCTGGCCGCTGATCGCCTTCGCCCATCTCGGTGCCGTGGGGTGGACAATGGCCTTCCTCGCCCACACCATCGTCGGAGTGCTGACATGAAACGCGCCATCCACCCGCAGCCCGCACCCGGGGAGCCGCTGGCGGTGCGCTGGGTCACCGACGTCGACCTCCCCGTCGGCCTCGTCCTGCGGGCACCCGGCACCCTCGGGCCGCTGATGGAATACGGGGTGCTCACGAAGGTGGCCGTGGAACGCGCCGGCGTCTGGACCTGGCTCTCCGAGGGCCACACGTGGACCGACCACGGCCCACGGATCCGCGACGCGGTGGCCGCCGCCGTCGACCTCGAGGGCTGGCAGGTCACGGAGGGCTCCGCCGAACTCCTGTCGCTCGTGGCGCGGGAGATCCTGGAGGGTGAACTGGCCCGCTACGTGGCCAGCCACGGCGGGCGCATCACAGTCGCCGAGGCCACCGCCACCACCCTGACGCTCGACTTCGGCGGGGCCTGCGAGGGCTGCCCCGCGGCCGGCGCAACGCTGCACGACCGGATCGAGACGGCCGTGCGGGCGCGGTACCCGCTGCTGGAGGGCGTCGAGCGACGCTGTTAGGCCGCGGGTGTCGCCTCCGGCTGCGAGGATGGCCGCATGAAGGTCTACGAGCACGTCACGGACTTCCCGTACCCGCGCCACCTCGTGCGTCAGCTGACCATGGGCCCCGGGGGCCTGGTGCGCTTCGTTCCCGAGGGCGGCGTGAGCGTCGTCAGGGGCAATCCCGACGACCTCCGCGTGGGCAACGAGTTCACCGTTCGGGTTCAGCTGCCGTACCGCCCGTTCCCGCGGCCCCTCTCCACCTACCGTTACGTGGCCATCGGCGACGACGTCCAGGTCACCGACGACATCGACAGCGGCATCTTCACGAGCTGGCGGCACGAGGCCCACCTCAGCGACCTCCCCGGGGGTGGCACCCGGATCTTCGACCGCATCATGTTCGAGGCGCCCAAGAGGGTGGAGGACACCTCGGACGCATCGCACGACCGCGACTTCCGCTACCGCGCCCGCAGGATGCTCGGCGACCTGGCCATCCACCAACTGCTGTCGGACCGGAGGCGCAAGATCCTGATCTCGGGCGCGTCGGGGCTGATCGGCACCCAACTGGTGGCGCTGTTGGTCAACGCCGGCCACACCGTCGGCCGGCTGGTCCGCTCGCCGGAGCACGGCTACGCCCTCGGCACGCCGATCCCGTGGGACCCGGCCCGCCGCCACCTGCCCCCGGGCATCCTCGACGGTGTGGACGCGGTGATCAACCTGTCCGGGCACTCCATCGGTGGCCGGTTCACGCGCGGCAACAAGGAGAAGATCCTGCAGTCGCGGCTCGACGCCACCCACACGCTGGCAGACGCCGTCGCCCGGCACCCCTCGACGGCGCTGATCCAGGCCTCCGGCATCGGGGTGTACGGTGCGCGGCGGCCGGGTGAGGTGCTCACGGAGGAGTCGGCCACGGGCGACGGCTTCCTGGCCGACGTCGTGCGGCAGTGGGAGGACGCGGCCCGGGCCGCCAGCGACGCCGGCGCGAGGGTCGCCTTCATGCGCACCGGCATCGTCCTCAGCCAGGCCGGTGGCGCGCTGCTGCCGCAACTGCCGTTGTTCTTCCTCGGTCTCGGTGGCCGCCTCGCGCCGGCGCACGGCATGAACAGCTGGATCGGGCTGGCAGACGTGACCCGCGCCTACGCGTACGCGGTGGCGACGGAGTCGGTGCAGGGGCCGGTGAACATGGTGGGGCCCTCGCCCGTCAGCAACGGCGAGTTCGCGCAGGCCCTGGGCCGCGTGATCAATCGGCCGGCGTGGCTGCCGGTGCCCTCCGTCGGGCCCAAGCTGATCCTCGGCTCGGAGGGCTACGACCAGTTGATCAACACCGACCAGGACGTGTCGGCGGGGAAGCTGCAGGCCGCAGGCTTCCGCTTCGGCGAACCCACCGTCGCGGATGCCCTGAACCACACGCTGTGGCGCTGATCGCTACCGCATGATCTGCATCGCGCCGAGGTAGCTCAACCCCAGGCTGAGCACCGCGAGCAGCGCCAGCAGCGGCCACTGCCACCGTCGCTGATCCTTCGGCAGGTACAGCACGACGAGCGTGGCCAGCACGCCGCCGACGAGGCCGCCCAGATGGCCCTGCCACGACACGTTGGCCCACAGGAACGACACCACCACGTTGATGCCGATCCACGTGAGGATGCCGCGCACGTCGCCGCGGTGTTTGATGGCGAGGATGAGCATGGCGCCGAGCAGGCCGTAGATCGCGCCCGACGCGCCGAGCGTGGAGGTCAACGGGCTGGTGAACAGCATGACGCTGGCCGAGCCGCCGAGCAGTGAGATGAAGTAGATGGCCAAGAACCTCCAGCGGCCCACCATCTGCTCGACGTTGGGCCCGAGCAGGTACAGCACCAGCATGTTGAAGCCGATGTGCCAGAGCTCGACGTGCGCGAAGCCGGAGGTGAGCAGCTGCCACCACTCCCCGTTCACGGCGACGTAGCCGGGCGTCAGCGCGAGGTAGCCCATCGGCACGCCCGCGTAGCCGCCGGTGAGCAGGAGCAGGATCCAGACGGCGATGTTGGTCACTGCCAGCGCGATGGACGTCGCCTTCGGGTTGGTCGAGCGGGTCCCCCCGTACGGCAGGGAAGCCTGGCGGGTCTGCCGCATGCCCTGCTGGACGCATTCGGGGCACTGGAACCCGACGGAGCCGGGGATCATGCACTGGGGGCAGATGGGGCGGCCGCACCGCTGGCACGAGATTCGCGTGGGTTCGTTCGGGTGCCGATAACAGGTGGGGGCGGCCATTTCCATGGCCTCGAGCGTACCCGGCGGGTCAGGTGCGCTGCGCGCGACGGTTGGCTGCCCAGGCCTCGCGGGCCTCGGGATCGTCCATGATGAGGTAGACGAGGCCGCAATCCTGCGGGCCGGTCACGTTGACCTGGCACAGGGTGCACGGCTCTCCGGGGCGCAGCGGGCACTTCGCGTCGGGCCGGCGCTTGCGCCTGGTTTCGGTGGCGGTGGACACGCCTTCGAGTGTACGTCGGCTGTGTAGGTTTGCCCGCATGGGTCATTCGCACGGCGCACACGCACCAGTCGAGGTGGGCCAACGCGCCCGGACGCTCCTGATCGGCTTCCTCGCCCTCGTGGGGGTACTGGCCGTGGCGGGCATGATCTGGTTGTGGCCCACCGGGGCGGAACTCGACGGCTCCCTGACGCCGGTGCCGGAGTCGCCGGGGGTGACCTACGAGGACGCGACGATCCGTGAGGTGACGCAGGGCTGCGAGTCGGCCGACATGAGCCCGGTGGAGGGCGCCCCGTGCCTCACTGCGCACGTCGTGGTCGACACCGGGGACGACGAGGGGGCCGAGGTCGCCGTCGAGTTGTCCGGCCCGCAGGTGCACGCCGGCCTGAAGGCGGGCGACTCGATCGAGCTGGCGAGGTTCCCCACCGAGGACGGCTTCCGCTTCGCGTTCAGCGGGATCAACCGGCTGCCGGTGATCGGCGTGCTGTTGGCCCTGCTGGTGGTGGCCGTCGTGGCCGTGGCGCGGTGGCGCGGGCTGATGGCGCTCATTGCGCTGGGCATCGCCGCCTACGTGCTGCTCGGCTTCATGCTGCCGGCGATCATCGTGGGCAAGCCCGGCATGGCCGTGGCGCTGGCGGGCTCGACGGTGATCATGTTCATCGTGCTCTACGTGGCGCACGGGGTCTCGGTGCGGACGTCGGCGGCGTTGGCCGGCACCCTGCTGGGCCTGGCGGTGACGACGGCGCTGGGTGCGGTGTCGGTGATGGCTGCGCGGCTGTCGGGGTTCGCCGACGAGAACGAGTTCGACCTCGGCAACCTGGCTCCGGCCATCAACTTCCAGGACCTGCTGATGGTGGGCATCATCGTGGGCGGGCTGGGCGTGCTCAACGACGTGACGATCACGCAGGCCTCCGCGGTGTGGGAGTTGCGGGCGGCGGCCCCGCACTGGTCGCGGACGAGGGTCTTCACCGCCGGCATGCGGATCGGGCGCGACCACATCGCCTCGACGATCTACACCATCGTGTTCGCCTACGCCGGTTCGGCGTTGGCGGTGCTGTTGCTCCTGTACTTCACCACGCGTGCACCCCTGGACCTCCTGGGCGTCGAGATGTTCGCCGGTGAGGCCGTCCGAACGCTCGGCTCGGCCATCGGCCTGGTGCTCAGCGTGCCGATCACCACCGGCATCGCCGCCCTCACCGTCGGCCCCGCGAAGGAGGAGGCGCCGGCGAGGGCCGAGCAGCCCATAGCAGAAAACTGAGTAAATCTCAGGGACGATTTGGGAAACTCTCAGAAAACTCTTACAGTTTTCAAGGGCTTCCGCGCTGGACGCCTCCCAAATCTGAGAAACCCTGAGAAAAGCTTGAGGATATCTGCGTGCGTAAGTCTGTGATCGGAGCCCTGCTCGTGGCGCTCCTGGTTGGCGTGTTCAGCGTCGCCACCAGTCCGAGGGCCGAGGCGGCGACCCTTCCGACTTTCCCCATGCTCCTCCCCGTCGGCTGGGGCCTGACCGTCCAGGGCGGCGGCACCCACACCTTCGCCTCCGGGGTCCGAAGCTCCGTGGACCTGGGCGCCTCCGGCAACGTGCCGGTCGACGTCGTGGCCGCCGCCGACGGCGTCATCACCGCCCTCAAGGCCAACTGTGAGGTGGTCATCACCCACGGGGACGGCTGGCAGACCCAGTACTTCCACCTCAAGAACATCCCCGCCGGCCTCGCCGCCGGGCAGCGGATCACGGCGGGCACCAAGGTGGGCATGACCGGCATGCCGGGTTCCGAGACCTGTGGCCGCGGCACCTTCCGCCACGTGCACTTCACGCTGATGAAGGCCGGCACGGAGATGCCGATCGAGGGCCTCCAGCTGGGCGGCTACACCGTGCACGGCTCGGGTGGCGCGTACTGCGGCTACTGGACGCGCAACTCCGACGGCGCGGTCGTCGCCGACGCCCGCCGCTCCTGCTACGCGGTGCCTGCCATCAGCAACACCCTGCTGCCAGCTTCCGCCCTGCTGCGGGCCTCACAGGTGGCCGCGTCGCGTGACGTGCAGCGCCCCGTGATCGCCGCCACCGACACCATCGACCCCGTCTCGCTGTACGTGACCGAGGGCCAGCACACCGTCGGCGGCCGCGCGTGGCGCACCGAGTGCGAGCCGTACTCGCAGACGGAGCGGTGCCGCACCGAGATCTGGGCCAAGTACGTCGAGAAAATCGCCGGCTACGAGCTGCACACCGAGGGCTGGGTGTTCAACAACCTGACCTACAAGCCGTCGAAGCGCGAACTCTGGGCAGGCAACGACCTGGCCACGACCGGCAGCTGGACCGACGCCCAGTCTCGCCAGTGGCGCACCGAGTGCGACACCGCCGCGACCGGTCGGGCCGCGTGCCGCACCTACGTGAAGTCGGCGGGCGGCGCCGAGGTGTTCAACAATCTGGTGCGCTTCGACGACTGACGACCCCGTCCGCTGAGCCAGGCGCCCAGCGTCGAGACGGGCGAGTGGGATCCGCTCGTCGCCGAACTGCTCGAGCAGCCGCGCAGGAGCGCCCGCTCCCCATAGCCGGGGCCGCTCCTGACTGACCAGTGGGATCCCGGCCAGAGCGTTGCATCGCGTGGGCCTCACGTACACGATGCGAGCCAAGGCGGAGCGCGCTGACCACACCCTTGGAGGTGTAACCGGTAGCTCTCGCTGAGACCGTGGCCCTCGTCCCTGGTGAACGCATTCGACGTCAAGGCAGCTAGCTAGCTCACTAGGAGGTGACGGCCGAGCTTCTTGTCTTTGACCCGGTAGGCCTGAACGAGGCGTTGGTAGATGCCCCAGGTCGCTTCTACCTCGACGTGCTCGGCGGCGCGAAAGAGTGTCTCTAGCCGGGCGGCTTGTTTGTCGGTGAGCAGGTCCGCCCCGGTCAGCAGGGTGCGTCGGGCCCGGTACAGCGGGTCGCCGCGCCGACCCCGGTGGCCGGTGGTGGCCTGTTGGACACGTTGGCGGCACTTGTCGACCGCCTCGCCGGTCAGGCGCACCACATGGAAGGGGTCCATCACGGCCACCACGTCGGGAAGTTCTTCGGCCGCAGCGGTCTTGAAGCCAGTGAACCCGTCCATCGCGCCGGTCTCGATGCGGTTGCGCCACACGTGGGGACGGGCCGCGAGCCATGTCTTGCCGCCACACGTGACCACACTCAACACAGCGATACCGACGCAGCCGCACCACCAACGTCGTGGGCCGCCGCCCGAACGGTTCATGCGCCAACTCTCGGGTCACCGTGTCACGCGGTCTGTCCTGCGAGATGTCTGATGGACAGAGTTGAACCGGCCACCCCATCCTATCTGTGAAGGGCCAAATCATCTGTTTTGCCGCCACAAGTGTGCCGCTTTGGTACGCTACAGAGCACCCGGCAACGGTGCCAAACAAGGGAGCAGGCATGACGACCCGATGGATAGGCCGCTGCGTCGCCGCTGGCTTCGTGCTCATACTCGCGAGTGCAGTGCAGCCGGCCAAAGCAGACATTGGCCCCTCAGATTCGGCGGTATTGCAGTCCGCCGTGGCCCGTGCGAACCCTCACGTGGGTGAAGATGTCCTTTCTGAATTACCGACCAGTTTGCTGGGGCGTTCTGATCTGTATATCGCATCAGACATTCGGCCTGACACAGTGTTCGTTGACGAGAACGGAACTCCCATACCTGGGCAGACAGAGGAAGAGACTGCCTATGCTGTGGCTGCGTGTGCTCCTAAGAGCATCGCGGCCGTTGCCGGCTCTGGTTGGTCTCCTGCCAACAATGCCAACTGTGCGCTCGTTCGGAGCAACCCCGACGTCACGAAGACATACGTGAAACAGCAGAACCCTGCTTCCAGTGGAACTGCATGTTGGCAAGGACGTCGCTTCACCAAGACTTGGGTGAGCAATCCGCCTCCCCTCACGGGGGGATATTGGAAGTACACGGAAGGATGGGTTTCGCTGCTTTGCTCCAACACGAACGTGACAGTCTCGTGGGGGCAGGTGGCCGCATACCCGTCGGTCAAAATCATGGGACTGAGCGGGTACTGGTACGGCCAGTGGTCATAGTAGGTTGCGAGCGCTCCGTAAGCCGTGACAGGAGGGAAGTTGAATGAGGACGCAGGTGAAAGTCGGCTTGACGGCTACGATTGCGTTGTCGCTGTCCGTATTGATCTGGCTGGGCGGAGGAGGGCCGTCCGTGGTCGCCGTTCCCTCTTGGCTTTGGGCGCTCTCCAGCTGGGTGTCTACAGTTTTGCTCGTATTTGGCTCGTGCCTGTTGGCGATACTGGTGGCGGGAGACCCCGCGAGGTCTAGTAGTTCGCGGTCTGGGGGGTTGAGGACCATCGCCCTCGCCCTCTTGGTAGCTGGCGTCGCTGTCACTGCCATCACCGCCACGGCAACCGGGCTCAGAAGTTCTTTGCCTGCCACGGTGGCATTTGCTGGTCTCTCCATGTTCTCTCAAGTCGTAGGGGCGACGTTGTTGGCAATGAGCGTCCGGATGGGCCAAAACCGCCACAGCGACTCCGCTGAGCCGGGTGCGCAACTTCGACCACAGGATGAACCTGCGGGCCCCAGTTGACCCGCACACACCCGAACTGCCGCCGCAACGCACGGTGCTGTCCACCGTCGGGCTACCTCCACGGTGTAGCGCCTCTTTACACCCACCATTCTGCCGGACGCTACTGGGCCTACCCGGACCTCGTGGACACCTGAGATCGGATTAGCCGATTAGTGTTTCGACAACGCCATGGCCGAGTCGTTCTTCGCCACGTTGAAGGCCGAGATCTACCTCGTTCGACTTGGCCCACACGGGCCCAAGCCGTACCGGGGTCGCGCGGTGGATCGAGGTTATCCATAACCGTCGCCGACGCCACTCTTCGATCGATTACAAGTCACCAGTCAACATGAGCACTAGATGATTGAATCGTCAACCTCGGAGCAAGCCGCCTAAGCGGGATGTGTCCACGATTTGCGGAGAAGCCCAGACACAAGATTCGGCTCATCGAAGGCGGCAGAAGCCATCGAGAAAGTGTGAGAGAGTTGCATCTACGAGATGCCCATCCTAAGCTCCAGATGCGGGCCTTCAGTCAACCGTATCATCCCAAGCCAGAAGAGCATTCTCACGCTCCCGCCAAAACCCAACCCCGCCTCATTGGTGGATCAAGCTAAGCTCGCGGGCATGAGCAATGACGCGTTGATCCTTGTCGGCAACTCCAAGGGCGGCACGCTGACCACCCTGCGGATCAGCGACGAGCAGTTGGCTTGGGTCGGGGGTGTGACCGTCGGGAAGGGCTGCAGCACGTTTGCGGTGGACCACGCCCGGCACCTGCTGTACGTCGCCACCAGTGAGCCGTCGCCCGCCATCGTGACGATGCGCATCGACCCCGCCCACGGCCGGCACGAGGAGATCTCGCGCCGTGGGGTGTCAGACCCGCTGGCCTACCTCGACGTCTCACCGAAGGGGCACATGCTGCTCGCCGCGTCCTACCACGGCGGCTGGGGCGCGTCCTACCAGGTGGTGGACGGGGTGGTGGTCGAGGAGTCGGCGCGGCTCGACCACCGCAACATGCACGCTGCGCTGTTCGACCCGACGGGCCACAACGCCTACTTCGTCTCGCTCGGCGACGACCTCATCGCCCAGTTCGCCACCACGGCCGACGGCGGGCTCACTGAGTTGTCCGAGCCCCACGTCCGCGCCACCCCCGGCACCGGCCCGCGCCACCTGGTCTTCTCGCCGGACGCCGAACACGCCTACCTGCTGACCGAGTTCACCGGCGAGGCCATCCACTTCGAGCGCGGCGAGTCCGGCCGCCTCACCCGGCGTGAGGAGGTGCCGGCCTTCGACGTGACGCGGGGGCTGCGCACGTCGTCGTTCGGGGTCGACCCCATGGCCGGCCACCTGGTGTGGGGCGCCGACCTTGCGCTGGCCGCCGGCGGCAGGTGGCTGTTGTGCACCGAGCGCACGGAGTCGACGGTGGGCGCGGTCGCGGTGGGAGCCGACGGTCGCCTGAGCGGCCCCGTCGTGATCACCGACACCGAGACGCAGCCGCGCGGGCTGACCGTGTCGCCCGACGGCGAGTACGTCGTCGTGGTGGGGGAGCGCAGCGGACAGGCGTCCCTGTATCGGATCTACGACGACGGCAACCTCGTGCTGCAGAGCCAGTTGGAGACCGGCGAGGGCCCCAACTGGGTGCGCTTCCTCTGATGATGCACAGGGTTGTCCACAGGGTTACCCACACCGGGGGATAAATCACATGGCTGTAGTTGCTCCCGTCTGGGTGCCTGTCCCTCGTCGGTGTCGAGATGCGCTCTAATTTGTATAAACGGGCCTCTATATAATATAGATCACAAAGTTGGGGGCATCGTCCGTTGTCAGCGACACTTTGGGCATGGTTTCTCATCGAGAGTTCAGTACATGAGTCCGCGACGGAGGCTCCGGGCCAATCGTGAACGGTGGCGTGCGCAGCAAGTCATGCGTGACTATCGACGACGCACGGCCGCTGACCTTGCCGGAGTCTTGGCTTTGTTCGGCCACTGTGCAGTCCCGGGCAATGCTTGGACAGCGGCAGAGGTGGCCCACCGTTCCGCGCGGGACGGGGCTGAGGCTGCTAGCGCAGCGGAGCCGGCCATGCGTTTGTGCTCGGGCTGCCCGGTGATCCAGGAATGTCGGCAGTGGGCGTCAATCGACCGCTACACGGGTTTGGCCGCGGGTAGTTCATGGGTGCGCGGATCCGAGTACGACGCGGCGACGACCATCAACAATTCGCGGCCGAGAGTCTCCGCTTGATCCACTGCCTGGCGGCCAATGCGTCTGCTGCGTCGATCATCTCTCGGCTTTGGAGACTGGACCGAAGCGCGTTCCAGAGTTCGCGGATGCCCATGGCTGTGCACCATGTGGCGAGGATTTCACAGCGCTCTTCGGGGGTGCTGGCCAAGCTAGAGGCGCAGCTGTGCGTAGGGTCTCTGCTCGTTGCTTGGGCGGCTCAATGCCCCTGCTGCGTGGTCCGTGCCGGAGGCCGCCTGAGATTGCGCGACCCCGACTTCTCCGAGACCCGGATGTGGCGCGGCCCCGTCTGGGTCAACACCAACTGGCTCGTCGCGCAGGGGCTTCGCCGCCAAGGGCTGATCGACAAGGCCGAACGCCTTGAGCGCGCGACCCTCGAACTGGTCGCGGCGCAAGGACCCAACGAGTACTTCCGCCCCGACACCGGGGTCAAGCCCCCGAGGGCCACGACGGTGTTCGGATGGTCCGCCGCGCTGACCGTCGATCTGGCGGTGGCCCACTCCTGAGCCCTGGTCTAGGGTGGCGCCGTGACCTTCCTCGGCCAGCCCCACCACGACCCCTCCGAGCTCTACGTCTCGGACCCCCACCCCCACCGGGGCGACACCGTCGAACTGCGCGTGCGCGTGCCCGCCGGCCAGGTGGCAGCGGTGCACCTGCGGCACATGCACGACGGCGAGGCGGCGTTCGTCGCAGCCGCGCCCACCGACGGGCCCGGGCCCGACGAGTGGTGGGCCGCGCGGGTGCTGGTGGACAACCTGACCCTCCAGTACCGCTGGTTCCTCGTCATGGCCGACGGCGGCACCGCTTGGCTGAACGGCTCCGGCGTCCACCGTCGAGACGTCACCGACGCGGCCGACTTCCGCCTCATCACCACCGCCGCGCCCGCCTGGGTGGCCGACGCCGTCGTCTACCAGGTCTTCCCCGACCGGTTCGCGCGCAGCGCCCGCGCCGACGAGCGGCCGACTCCCGAGTGGGCACATGGCGCCCGCTGGGACGAGCCGCTGCGCACCTACGACCAGCAGCAACACCGCCAGATCTACGGCGGCGACCTCGACGGCATCATCGAGCGCCTCGACCACATCGCCTCGCTGGGCGCGACCGTGCTCTACCTCACACCCGCGTTCCCGGCCGACACCAACCACCGCTACAACGCCAGCACGTTCGACCGGATCGACGACCTGCTGGGCGGCGACGACGCCATGCGCCGGCTCATCGACGCCTGCCACGCCCGCGGCATCCGGGTGATGGGCGACTTCACCGCCAACCACACCGGCGCGACGCACGAGTGGTTCCTCGCCGCGCAGAACGATGGGAACGCCCCCGAGCGCGACTTCTACTACTGGACCGACGAGTACCCCGGCTACGCCTGCTGGCTCGGGTTCAAGTCGCTGCCCAAGCTCAACCACGCCTCGCCCGGGCTCACCGAGCGCCTCTACGGCGAGGATGGCGTAATCCGACGCTGGCTACGGTTCGGGCTCGACGGGTGGCGCATCGACGTGGCCAACATGACCGGCCGCCTGGGCGGGATCGACCTCAACCGCGAGGTCGCCGCGCGGACCCGCGCCGCCGTCGACGCCGAGGGCGACCGCTGGCTGGTGGCCGAGCACTTCTACGACCTCCACCACGACGTCGACGGCAGCACCTGGCACGGCGCCATGAACTACGCAGCGTTCTCCCGGCCCGTGTGGGGCTGGCTCGAGCGGCCTTCGACCAATGCCGAGGACGCCCACTTCTCGGTGACGCGGCTGCTGCCGTCGATCGACGGACCGGCGATGATCGAGACGATGGCGGAGTTCATGGCGCAGGTCCCCTGGGCCGTGACGACGGCGTCCTTCAACATCGTGGGCAGCCACGACACGGGTCGGATCCGCTGGCGGGTGGGCGACGAGGGTCGCGCCATCGCCGCGCTGGGCATGGCCCACACGCTGCCCGGCGTGCCGATGGTCTACTACGGCGACGAGATCGGTCTGGTCGGTGAGACCGGCGAGTACGGGCGCCGCCCCTTCCCGTGGCAGGCCGAGGAGACGTGGGCGACCGGCACCCTCCAGGCAGTGCGCGAGCTGGGCGCGCTGCGGCGCGACTCGCACGCCCTCCGCCACGGCGGTCTGCGCTGGATCGGGGCGACGGAGGACGCCGTCGCGTTCGTGCGTGAGTCGCGGCAGGGGTCGGCGCTGGTGGTCGCCGCTCGCGAGGCGACCGGGCAGAAGACCGTTCCGACGGCCCTGCTGCCGGGCATCGAGTCCGGCCGCCTGGCGCTCGGCAGCGGGATCCGGGTCGAGGGCAACCAGGTCGTGATGGAGGCCGAGCGCGGGGGCATCGCCGTCTGGGTCTGGTGACACACGACAGCGACCCGCGGCGGGTGCCGGGGGTCGCTCTCGTGTGAGGGGTCAGGACGCGGGCGTCGGATCGCCCTGCTCTGCCGGCGGAACGTACTCGCCGCGGAGCATCTGCTCGGCGGAGGGACGCAGCTCGTCGGCCGCGGCCTTCGGGTCGGAGACCTTCAGGCGCTTGATGTAGCGCTCGTACCAGAGGATGGCCAGGCCGAGGAACACGACCACGCCGCCCACGTTGTAGACGAGGGTCAGCCAGATCTCCTGGCCCAACGGGATGGTGCCGGCGATGAACACGAAGGCGAACACCACGAGCAGGAAGGACGCGACGGCCAGGCCGAAGCTCTTGCTGCCCATGCGGAACTCGCGGGCCACGTTGTCGTACTTGCGGCGCAGGACGAAGTAGGCGAGCAGGATCAGCAGCGGAGGCAGCAGCGCCGTGGCGGCGGTCATGTTGATGACGATGCCGAGCAGGTCGTTGATGTTGCCGGAGCCGAGCGCCGGGATCACGAGGATCGGGACGACGATCGCGAACTGCAGCCAGGCGGCGCGCCACGGGATGCCGTCCTCGTTGAGCTCCACGAGCTTGCCGCCGAAGATGCCCTTGGGGATCTCGGAGAAGAAGATCTTCACCGGGGTCGAGGTCCACATCAGCAGCGAGCCGAGGGTGGCGGCCAGCAGGATCACGCCGACGACGCGGGTGACGAGGCCGGCCGAGAGGCCGAAGTACTCGCCCACGGCGCCCATGACGACGAAGATGCCGTTGGAGTAGTCGAGGGTGCCCACCGGCACGAAGACGTTCATCAGGAGCGACGCGGTGGCGTAGAGCAGGCCGATGACGATGCCGGCGAGGACGATCGTGCGGACGAACGCCTTCACGCCGCCACGGAGGTCGTTGAGGAACACGGCGGAGGACTCAGCGCCGCCCACGCCCTGGATGATCCAGGCCAAGGTGCCCATGAAGGCCCACGCCGTCGCGAAGGTCGAGAAGTCGGGCGTCATCGCGGCACCGGTGATCGGGGTCGCGGGCTCGACGCCGCCGAGCAGGCCGGCCAGCGACAGGAGGATGAAGGCGCCGGTCAGCAGGAGGACCAGCGTGGCGCCGATCGAGGTGACGGAGCCGATCCACTTGGCGCCCTTCGTCGAGACCCAGGTGGCGATCGCGAAGATGATGATCGACAGCAGGGTGATCCACAGCTGGGAGAGCTGCTTCTCCTCGCCGTAGAACAGGTACGACGCGAAGACGAGGATCAGGGGCAGCAGCGAGGCGAAGTAGAACAGGTTGACGAACCAGTAGCAGAAGGCCGTCAGGAAGGCCCAGCGGCCGCCCATCGAGGTCTTCACCCACTGGTAGACGCCCGACTGTGGTGTAGCGCTCTTGGTAGGCGTGGACCAGCTTGCGGACGTATACCAACTCCCCTGGGAGCAGCTCTGTGGGCGGGGGCGACGACGTCGGACGGCTCGGGAGTCCTCCCCCGAATCGAGCCGCATGGTACCGGGTCGACGAGTGCTCGTCGAGCAGCGTCAGGACCTCCACGGAGCCGAACATCGAGAAGTCCGTGGCGCTGGCAAGCGAATACACGGCGTTTCGGATGGATTCCTTGAGCTCCTTGAACGGCTTGGAATCGCCAGACTGGACCTGCTCGAGGAACTTCGTCCGCAGGTCGGTCGGCGTAGAAATCAGGTGTGCCAGGTTCGTACCGAGACCAAAGGGCGCAATGAACTTGTACTTGGAAGGCAGCCGGTAGAGAGGATTGCGTACGGTAAGAAGGAAGACCTTGAGCATCTCTGGCCATGCAATCGCGGGCGTCAGGCTCTTGTCATAGTGCTTCCCCTGGTAGCAATCCCACTCCCCCTCGAAGCCACGCACCGTGACGGTGAATGGGGAGCCGGTTGCCGAGATCCGGAGCCCCACGAGGCGCAGGCCGGTCGCAATGAAGCGCTCCGACCTGATCGACCTGGTGCACGCCCAGCGGGTAGACGTCACCCTTGAGGCGGACCTCGGGTGGATCTCCGCGGGTTCCACGGAAGACCTCGGGCCCATCAGGTGAGCGCCGGTCTGCTGGACACCAGCGTGTGGATCGCTGGGGAAGTGGGTCGGCTACTCGACACCGCCGCGCTTCCCGATGAGGCGTACGTCTGCGTCGTGACGCTCGCCGAGCTTCAGGCGGGCGTGTTGGCGGCGCCCGACACGCGGACGCGCGTGGCCAGGCTGGCCACCGTCGAGAGACTCGCCGGCCTGGAGCCGCTGGCGGTAGACGGGGCGGTGGCCAGGCAGTGGGCGTCGCTGCGGGTGCAGCTGCACGAGGCCGGTCGATCAATGGGGATCAATGATCTGTGGATCGCGGCCGTGGCGCTGGCCAACGGACTGCCGGTGGTCACTCAGGACTCGGGGTTCGACGTGCTCGCTGAGCTGGGCGCGCTCGAGGTGATCCGCGTGTAGCTGTCAGCGGGCTCAGGGCACGCAGAACGGCAACCGAATGCTCAATGGGCAAATTTGCCTAATGGGCAATAAGGCACCTACTGTGGGGACGTCTCCGTCATCGACCGAAGGGCCCCGCATGTCCGCCTTCCTCTACCGCCTCGGCAGGACGGCGGCCACCCGGCCGTTGGCTTTCCTCGCGGCCTGGCTGCTCGTCATCGCTGCCGTGGTCGGCCTGCTCCTCACGCAGACCCCGTCCATCTCCTCGCGCCTCACCCTCGACGACGCCCCCGCGCAGCTGGTGCTGGACGAGGTCACCGCGGCGCTCCCCGAGGCGGGTGGCACGCAGGGAACCCTCGTCTTCTCCGCCGACGACGGCGGGCGCGTGGACAGCCCTGACCGCGCCGACGCGATCTCCCGATCGCTCGACGCGGCCGTCGGCACCGGCATCGTCCTTGACCGGGATGCCCGGCTGGAGGAGCAGCGCGCCGAGGTGGAGACCACCGTCCGCGCGACCGTCGAGGGCAAGGTGGCCGACGAGGTCCGTGCCCAGCTCGAGTCGTTGATCACCGCCCTCGAAGGGGCAGTCCCCAGCGGGGCACCCGCCGCGTCGCCGGCGCAACAGGAATCAATGGCGGCGCTCGGCGCGCGGCTGAACGAGGTCACGACGACCGCCCGCGCCCTCGTCGCCGCCCCTGACCAGCAGCTCATCGCCGAGTCCGGCGCGTTCTTCGCCGAGGTCGGGCAGCTGCGGGCCGAGCTGCAGGCCATGGGCGTCCCCGTCGACGGGTTCCCGGCTCCCGAGCCGGGCATGACCGACCCTGCCGCGGCCGTCGATGACGCGGCCATGGCCGCCACTGACGAGGCCCTTGGCCGCCTGGACGGACTCCTGGACGGCACGTCGCCGAGCGGAACCTCACTGGTGGCCTCCGACGGGGAGCGTCGGACGGTCGTCGTCTCGGACGACGGCACCGTCGCCATCGCCTCCATCCAGCTCACCGAGCAGATCTCCGATCTCCCCGAGGGCAGCCTCGACGACCTGCTTTCCGCCGTCGACGGAGAGGTCGCGGGGAAGGGCCTCGCGGTGGCCGCGAGCAGCGCCCTTCAGCCGATGGAGCCACCCATCGGCGGGAGCGAGGCCATCGGCCTCGCCATCGCCGCCGTCGTGCTGCTTCTGACCCTCGGCTCGCTCACGCTGGCCGGCCTGCCCATCCTGCTCGCCCTGGTCGGCGTGTTCATCGGGGTGGGCGGCGCCTACGCGCTGTCCGCGAACTTCGAGATGACCACCTCCACGCCGGCGCTCGGGCTGATGCTGGGCCTGGCCGTGGGGATCGACTACGCCCTCTTCATCATCCACAAGCACAGCTCCCTGCGGGCCAGGCTGGGGCTCGACGCCGTCGAGGCCACCGCCCGCGCCGTCGCCACCGCCGGAGGCGCCGTCCTGTTCGCCGGGCTCACTGTCGTCATCGCGCTCCTCGGGCTGCTGACGCTCGGCATGGGGTTCGTCTCCACGATGGCGGTCACGGCAGCCGTCACCGTCATCCTGGCCATCGCCCTGTCGCTGACCGCGCTACCGGCCCTGCTGGGACTGCTCGGGCGCGGGCGTCGGGCACGCACCCAGCCGGTGCGCGCCCACCTCGGCCACGAGCACTCCCGGTTCGGCCGGATGGCCAAGCGCTGGGTAGAGGCCGTCACCGCGCGCCCGATCCTCACGATCGTGCTCATCGTCCTGGGCCTGGGCGCCCTGTCGCTGCCGGCCGCGCAGATGCAGCTCGGCATGCCGTCGGGGGCGGTGGCCGCGCCCGGCTCGGATCAGCGGGTCGCCTACGACTCGGTGACCCACGCCCTCGGGGAGGGGGCGAACGCGCCGCTCATCGTCGCGCTGACGCCGTCGGATGCGGCCGCTGTGGATCAGGACCGCCTGGAGGCCTGGCAGTCCGAGCTCGCCACGCACGAGACGGCTGCCAACGTCCAGCTGATGGGGACCTCCGAGGACCGCTCGCTCGTGCTCTACACCGTCGTCCCGGACGCCGGGCCCACCGATGAGAGCACGGCCGATCTGGTCACCGCAGTGCGCGCCGCCGAACTCGACGGGGTTGAGCGGATCGGCGTCACGGGGCTCACCGCCATCAACATCGACCTGTCCGAGTCGCTCGCAGAGGCCATTCCCGTCTACCTCTCCCTCGTGGCCGCTTTGTCGCTGATCGTGCTGCTCGTGGTGTTCCGGTCCGTGGTGGTGCCGCTGGCCGCCACCGCCGGCTTCCTCCTGTCCATCGGCGCCACCATGGGGCTCGTCGTGACGGCCTTCGGCAATCCCAGCTTCACCTGGCTCGTGGGGGTGGATCGGGCCGGTCCGGTACTGAGCTTCCTGCCGATCATGGCCACCGGCATCCTCTACGGCCTGGCGATGGACTACCAGGTGTTCCTCGGCACGTCGATCCGCGAGGCCTACGTGCACGGCGAGACCGCGCGGCTGGCCGTGGTGGACGGCTTCCATCACGCGAGCCGGGTTGTCGTCGCGGTGGCCATCATCATGGTCTCCGTCTTCGGTGGCTTCGTCCTCAGCGAGGATTCCATGATCCGGCAGTTCGGCTTCGCGCTCGCCGTCGGCATCCTCATCGACGCCTTCGTCATCCGTATGGCGCTCATCCCGGCGGTGCTGCACCTGGCCGGGGACCACGCCTGGTGGCTGCCGGGTTGGCTGGACCGGATCCTCCCCGAGGTTGACGTCGAGGGCACGCGTCTAGAGGTGGCCGACGCGGTGGTGGAGGACGCCCCACGCGAGGAGGCGCCCGTCGGGGCCGGGGTGGGACACTGAACCCATGGCACCCGGACTACGCGACGCGAAGCGCACCGCCGTGGCGCAGCGGCTCGCCGCCACCGCCTTCGACCAGGTGCGCGAGCGCGGGTTCGGCGAGGTGACGGTGGACGACGTGGTGGCCGAGGCGGAGGTGTCGCGGCGGACGTTCTCCAACTACTACTCGTGCAAGGAGGCGGCGGTCGCGGCGGTGGTCGTGCACCGGGTGGAGGCGGCGCTGCGCGAGTGGCAGCCGCCCACCGCGGCCGATCCCCTCACGTTGGTCAGCGACCTGGTTGACCACCAGATCCGGGTGGGTGCCTTCGGGTCGCTGACCGAGGTCGCGGCGCTCGCTGTGGAGCATCCCCAGCTGGTGCCCTTCGTCCGGGAGGCTCAGTGGCAGCTCTGGGTGGCGGTGGGGGACAGGGTTCTCGACGTCCTTCCCGAGGCAGGCGACGACGACGTGGAGACGGTCCGTTTGGCCGTCGGCGCACTGTTCGGGATCGTCAGCGCCAACCTGATCGGCTCGGGCGACCGGTCGGGGGCCGGCAACCTCCGGGGAGCCGTGCACCGGGGGATCGCGCGGCTCGGGACCGGCCTCGGCCGGCCCGCAGCCTCGGAGGGATGAGCCCCGAACCGGCGCCGTCGTCGCGTCAGTCCTTCGATTGAGGCAGCCTCGTCCGGCCACCCCGTTTCGGGTTCGACGGCGGGGGCACGACGGGGCCGATGTCGCCGTCGGGGGCCTCATCGAGGTCGACGATGACCGGCGCGTGGTCGCTGGGCAGCTTGCCCTTCCGGGCAGCCCGGTCCACCCAGGCGGCCGTGACCCGGTCCGCCACCGGCTGCGACGCCAGCACCAGGTCGATCCGCATTCCCAGATCCTGGTGGAACATTCCGGCGCGGTAGTCCCAGTAGGAGAACACGCGTTCGCGCTCCGGCCAGCGGGCCCGCACGACGTCGACCAGCCCGAAGGCCTCCAGCCGCTGCCGCTCGGGTCCGGTCACGTGGGTGTGGCCGAGGTAGGCGGCGGGATCGAACACGTCGGCGTCGGCGGGCGCGACGTTCATGTCCCCGCACAGCGCCACGTCCGGCGGTCCCGCGGCAACCGCGGCCGCCAGGGCGTCGAACCAGTCGAGTTTGTAGGCGTAGTGGTCCGAGCCCACCTCGCGGCCGTTGGGCACGTACAGGCTGTGGATGCGCACGCCGCCGCAGGTGGCGCTGATGGCCCGGGCCTCAGTGACGCCCCCGTACCGGGAGATCCACCCGGTACTGATCTGCCAGCTTCCGCACCCTGGTGGACATAAGAAGAGTGACGCCGAGCAGGTCGGCCTCACCAATCAGATGCGGCCACACCACGGCCCGCAACTGCGCGCCGTGCCCGCGTCCGCGGCGCCGGGCGTGGTGTTCACTGAGCACCCACGCCCCGTCTTCGGGGTGCACCAGTTGGGAGGCGTCGGCGGTGAAGTACCCAACGAGCCATCCGTCTCGCGCCCAGCGGCGCAGCGTGATCAGATGTACTGCGACGGTGGTGGCTGCGACTGCGCCGTAGAACGTCGCCGGTCCTAGGAGGATGAGGCTGGCTGTGGACAAAGCTCCCAGCGGCCAGGCGATCGCGGCCGTGGTCAAGGCGAGGGCGGCGGCCAGGATGGTGATGAGGGGTTTCTGGAGCTGGTGTCGGGTCACCCACCAGGCCAGCAGTGCCCCGGTCCCCCACCCGTAGGGACGCGTTCCTGGGCAGGGTGTCGGGGGTGGGGGGTGGGTCACCATACGTCGAGGTCGAATGCGACGACGGTGAATCCGCCTTCGAATTCGGGGTAGCGGCCTTGGATCTGTCCGTCGACCCATTCGAATGCGGCGTCGGGGTTGTGCTGGATTGAGTCGTGGATCGATTGGGCGCTGTAGCCGCCGTGGCCACCGATTTGGACGGGGATGCGGTCTCTGGTGCCGTCTTTGCGTTGTACCTCTGCCCACACTGTGCCGGAGATTCGTCGGCCTGCGGCGGCGGCGCGGGCGACGACGTCGGCGATGACTTTTGAGCCGGCGGAGCGGTTGCGGGCCCGGTCTGTCTTGGGGACGGTGACGCGATGCAGCTCGCGCCCGTTGGGGAGCCGGTTCGCCTGATGTGAGAGCAGGTTGCGTTGGCCGGTGGGGCGCTTCTTGGGCAGCGTCTTGGGTTGCGCTGTCGATTTCGTGACGGTCCGGATTCGTTGGCCGCGGGGTGCTGGCGGCACCACTGATTCGTGGCCTTTGGTGGCGCGGACTTTCGCCAGGGTTCCGTCGGAGGATGTGCGGTGGAATGGTGGGGTTTTCACTTCGCCGCCGGAGACGAGTTCGGTGAGGGCTTGCTGCAGGTTCGCGCCGGGTTTGGCGCCCTTGGCGATCTGGCCGATCAGCGAGCTGTCGCGGCCGAGTCTGCGGCCGATCTCGGCGTTGGAGAAGCCTTGGGCGCGGAGCTCGAGGATGAGCTCGCCTCTTCGAAGTGGCAAAGCAGTCCTTCGAATCGATCACAACCGCCCTCCGCTCGACCATCGAGGAGGATGCTCCGCTTGCTGTAATCGAATCTCCTGCGGGCGGTGGAAGGATGGCCTTCGCAGCCCAGCTGGGCAAAGGAAAGCTAGGAGTGAGCTTTCCAGAGCAGTCATCCCGCTTGGATGGCCCCTTCCAAGTTGCTGCTCACGCCGTGATTTCGGTCGCTCAGCCGCCCAGCCGCTACGGCTACCAAGGGCGCAGTCACAGTCTCTGGTTCGCTGATGCGCAGGAGCAGGGACGCTTTGCATGGTACGAAACCGCCTTCATGCAAACGTTTGGCAGCACATCGCCGGCCCTGCATCCGTTCAGCCGTGACCCAGATGGTGCCCGTTCAGCGCTTAGCAACGCCATGACAACAGAGCAACTCGCGTGGCCGTTTGAAGAACTTTTGATCGAGCCGATCTCTCTGAGTTCATTGATAGGTGGATCGGTTGGTTTGCAGACGCTGCTGGTGGACACATGCACTACCCATCGCAGATGCCAGAAAAGCCGACCAGAGGTAGCTACCGCCATTCTTCCAATTGGTAGAGGCTCAGACGCTCGCGCCTCAGCGCGGCGGCTCCCGTGCCAAAAGGGGGTTCAACGGAAGTGATTGCTTGATCTCGCCTGGGGGATCGCTATGCCGCGGCTATGCGTGGAGGCCCGGGGGGTCGAAGCGTCAACCGTACACGGTGATCTACTTTGTACGACTAGCGAAATCTGACCCTCCTGTACAAGCTGTCAGGCGTGCTGTCGTACAAACTGCATTGCATCTCGACAGCTGTCGAGATGCGCTCTACTTTGTATAAACGGGCCTCTATATAATATAGATCACAAAGTTGGGGGCATCGTACGTTGTCAGCGACACTTTGGGCATGGTTTCTCATCGAGAGTTCAGTGCATGAGTCCGCGACGGAGGCTCCGGGCCAATCGTGAACGGTGGCGTGCGCAGCAAGTCATGCGTGACTATCGACGACGCACGGCCGCTGACCTTGCCGGAGTCTTGGCCTTGTTCGGCCACTGTGCAGTCCCTGGCAATGCTTGGACAGCGGCAGAGGTGGCCCACCGTTTTGCGCGGGATGGGGCTGAGGCTGCTAGCGCGGCGGAGCCGGCCATGCGTTTGTGCTCGGGTTGCCCGGTGATCGAGGAATGTCGGCAGTGGGCGTCAATCGACCGTTACACGGGTTTGGCCGCGGGTAGTTCGTGGGTGCGCGGATCCGAGTATGACGCGGCGACGACCATCAACAATTCGCGGCCGCGAGTCTCCGCTTGATCCACTGTCTGGCGGCCAGTGCGTCTGCTGCGTCGATCATCTCTCGGCTTTGGAGACTGGACCGAAGCGCGTTCCAGAGTTCGCGGATGCCCATGGCTGTGCACCATGTGGCGAGGATTTCACAGCGCTCTTCGGGGGTGCTGGCCATAGCTAGAGGCGCAGCTGTGCGTAGGGTCTCTGCTCGTTGCTTGGGCGGCTCAATGCCCCTGCTGCGTGGTCCGTGCCGGAGGCCGCCTGAGATACGAATGGAGTCGCGCCATCTCTTGAAGTGGGACGTGTCGCAGTTGGCCAAGGCCACCGAATGGAGCTTGGTGATGGCAAGGTCCTCTGGCGGTGCTTCCTCGTGGGACGGGGTGGAGCGCGGGTGCAAGAAGACCTTGTGGGCAAGGCATGTCGTGATCCAGGAGAGGCGCCATTCGAGGTGAGCGATGCCTGACTCGGCGCAATGTGGGCACTCGAACCTGGGAGGCAGCCATGTCCAAGCTGACCCCGGCCTGTTCCGGGCCGGGATGGGCTGGTTGGAGTAGGCGACGCCAGCCCACTTGTTGAGGGTCAACTCATGAATGTCGCTGGCCTGAAGCCCCAAGAGCGATGCAGCAGCCCGCTGCTGGGCGGGAGACAAGGCGTCCTCGTTGACCAAGCCGGTTGCGACCAGCAGTCGGCGGCCACACCATCGGGTCTGAGGAAACCCGCTTCCTGCACCTGCGCTGGAAGACGTCGGGGCGCTGCGAGCGGGGAGCGGCGAAGCTGGCTGTTGAGATCGACCAGTCCCGGGCCACCCGCGCCGACTGCTTTCAGCTGGGCGGAGTCCACGAGGACGAGGTCGAAACGGCCTTGGCCCACTGGTCGACCGACCCCTGGAACCCGCTCTGAGCGGTCGGGCAGGTCGCCAAACTCCAAGTCAGAAAATTGACGCTGCGAGAACAGGGGTTGAATGTGGAGGCTCCACAGCCAACCACCGATTTCGCAGCAATAATCTGGCGCCTCAGGAAACGAGCACCTCAAACCCAGCGCCCTGGAGCGCCTCGTCCCTCGACGACGGTCCCACCAACGCGGTGAAGTGCCCCGGTTCCACCACGCGACGCCCCTCGGCGTCCACGATGGTGCAGGCCGAGACCGGCAACTCCAGCGTGACGGTCGCCGCCTCGCCCGGCTGTAGCTCCACCTGCCGGTACGCCTTCAACTCCTTGTCAGCCCAGCTGTAGGTGGTGACCTCGTCGCGGATGTACAACTGGACGGTCTCGAAGACCGGGCGCGACCCGGTGTTGGCGACCTCGACATCCACCACCAGAGTGTCGTCAGCCGTCAGCCGCTCCTCGCGCACCGCCACCGACCGGTACTCGACCGTCGTGTACGACAGCCCTTCGCCGAAGGCATGTGCCGGGCGCTGCGTCAGGTCGGCGTAGCGGTTGCCGTGCTGGCCTCGGATCTGGTTGTAATAGGTGGGCTGCTGCCCCACGTGCACCGCAAAGGAGATGGGCAGGCGCCCACTGGGCTCGACCTCGCCGAACAGCACCTCCGCGACAGCCCGACCGCCCTCCATGCCGGGATTCGCGATCCACACCAGCGCCGCAGCCTCCTGCACCGACGCCGGTAGCACCAGCGGCTTGCCGGCCAGCAGCACCACGACCACCGGCTTGCCCGTGGCGATCACGGCGTCGAGCAGGGCGATCTGGCCGCCGACCAACTCAAGGGTTGCCGTGGAGGCTGCTTCGCCGGTGAGTTCGACGGTGTCGCCCACCACCGCGACGACCACGTCCGCAGCCTCAGCCGCCGTAACGGCCTCCGCGATGGCCGCAGGATCCGCCTCGATGGGAACGACGACGGGGCCGCGGGGCTGGCCGTCGGGGAAGAACTCGCCCTCGGGGTCGGGCGCGAGGCGGAGGATGTCGGCGCCACGGGTGTAGTTGATCTCCCAGTCATCGGGCGCGACGGAGCGCAGCCCGTCGAGAATGGTGGTGATCATCTCGCGCGGATGACCGTCGGGGATCCACCCGGCCTGGCCGGAGTTGCCAGCCCAGTCGCCCAACTGGTTCTGGGCGTCGTCAGCCAATGGCCCGACGACGGCGATGCGCTTGGCCGGCGCCGTCGCGTCGAGCGGGAGCACGCCGTCATTGTCCAGCAGCACGACCGAGCGCCGCGCGACCTCAAGATTGAGCGCCCGATGCTCCTCGGTGGCGACCACGGCGTTGATGCGTTCGTAATCGGGGCGGCGGGGATTCTCGAAGAGGCCGAGTTCGAACTTGAGGCGCAGGATGCGCTCGACGGCGCGGTCGAGATCGGTTTCACTCATGAGCCCCTGCTCGATGGCCGAGAGGGCGCCGTCGTAGAAGTTGGGTGTGGTCATGATCATGTCGTTGCCAGCGAGCACCGCAGCAGCGGCGGCGTGCGCGTAGTCGGGCTGGACCTTCTGCTCCCACACCATCCGGCCGACGTTGTCCCAGTCGGTGATCAGCATGCCGGTGTAGCCCCATTCGCCGCGCAGCACGTCGGAGAGGAGCCAGTCGTTGATGGTGATCGGGACGCCGTCGGTGGTCTGGTAGCCGAGCATGAACGTGCGGCATCCCTCGCGCGCGACTCGCTCGAACGGAGGCAGGAACCAGGAGCGGAGCTTGCGGCGGGAGATATCCGCCTCGCTGGCGTCGCGGCCGCCCTGGGTTTCGGAATAGCCGGCGAAGTGCTTGGCGCAGGCGAGGATGGCGGTGTCGTCGGTGAGGCCGGAGCCCTGGTAGCCCCTCACCATCGCGGAGGCGAGTTCGCCGATCAGGTGCGGGTCCTCGCCGAAGGTTTCGTTGACGCGGCCCCAGCGGAGGTCCCGTGCGATGCACAGCACGGGTGAGAAGGTCCAGTGGATGCCGGTGGCGGCGGCTTCGACGGCGGTCGCTCGGGCCACGCGTTCGAGCAGGTCCGGGCTCCAGGTGGCGGCCATGCCGAGTTGGGTGGGGAAGATCGTCGCCCCCTCCCAGAAGGAGTGGCCGTGGATGCAGTCTTCGCCCACCAGCAGCGGGATGCGCAGGCGCGTCTGCTCGGTGAGTCGGTGAGCCTCGATGACCCGCTCCGGGGAGGTGTGGAGGATCGAGCCGACGTGCATGTCGGTGACCAGGTGGGGCAGGTCGCCGCGGGCGTCGAGCTGCAACATCTGGCCCACCTTCTCTTCGCGGGTCATGCGCGAGAGGAGGTCGGCGAGTCGCTCGTCGATGGGCCGCGAGGCGTCAAGGTAGGCCTGGTTCATGGTGGTTCCTTCTACGGGATGCGGGACAGCCGCATCACCTGAGCGTAGTCACCAATTCCGGCCCGCCAGGACCCGGTACCTGGCACAGACGAACGCGCGGTTGCGCACTGTCTCCATCAGCTCCAACTGGAGCACTCGCGGTAGCAGCGGCTGCCCCTGCCCCAGCGTCACGGGGGCGTACTGCCATCGGCCCATCCATGTCGAAGTCCTGCGTGAAGAGCCACTCGAGCGAGTGCTCGGGGGTCGCGATGAAACCGTCGAGGCTGGAGGCCGTGAAGAAGTGGGTGACCATGGTCAACCCTACGTCGGCAACGAAGGGTCAGCACGCGACCAAGGCCCAGCTCACTCCGTCACCAGCGCGTAGGCGCTGATCCGGCCGATCCTCAACGACGACACCCACAGCACCCCCGCGCCGATCGCCAGGATGCCCAGCGCGATCACCGCCGTCGTCAGCCAATCCGCCGCCGCATCCACCTTCAAGATGCCCAACTGGCTCAGCAGCACCGTCAGCAACGGGCTGAGCGCCAGCGCACCCGCCCCGGCACCCACCACCGCCCCCAGCGCGATCGCCGGCAGGTAGGTCCACCTCGTCTGGCCACTCAGCTCGCGGTTGGTGAATCCCATCGCCTTCTTGATGCCCAGTTCCCGATGCGTCTGCACGAGCATCGTGGTGACCACGAGCCCGACCACCAACACCGTCACCACCACCACGAACGAGATCATGAACGTGCTGATGATCGGCACCATCGACAGGTAGCTCGCCAACTGCGCCTCCACGTTCTCGCGCTGGTTCGTCACCGACCCCAGCTGTCCGCCGAGCCGTTCCTTCGCGGTCTCGATCAGCTGGTCGGGATCGTCGGCGAACACAGCGATCGTCGAATCGCGGAAGCTGGGCGTCAACCGGCGGTAGCCGTCCGACGAGATGGTCACGTTCTGCCCCATGTTGCGGGCCGACGACGTGACGCCGGTCACCACGAAGTCCGCCTCACCGGAACCCAGGTCGAGGATGTGGGTGTCGCCGACGTCGAGGCCGAGCACGCTCGACAGCCGCCCGCCGATCGCGATCTCGTTGTCATGCTCGGGCATCCGCCCGCGGGCGAGGGGATCCAGCCGCTGCGCCGCAGGCTCGGGCGTCACCGTGAAGGCGATCGCCAACCCGTCGACGTTGAGCCCGTCGAAGGTGTGGAAGTACGCGTCCTTCACCCCGGGCAGCGCCTTCACCTCGCCCAGGAGCGCCACCGGGTCGGCGTCAGCGGACGGCACGACGGAGACGTCCTCGACGGTGCCGACGAGCAGTTCGGTGGCCTTGTCCCGATCCCCGAGCAGGTTGTCCACCATGCCCAGGGTGAACACGCCGGCGAACGCGACGATCGCCACCGTCACCGCCAGCAACACGTTCTGCCCCGCCTGACGCAGCCCTGCCTTCATCCCGAGCAGCGTCGACAACCGACCACCGGTGGTCGCCAGCGGGAAGTGATCGACGGTGAACGAATGCGTCGCGATGCCGCCGCGCAGCGCGCCCACCGTCGTCACCCTGCGGACACGCAGGGCCGCGAACGTCGCCGTCACGACCACCACCGCCAACATAGCCGCCACCGTCACCACCAACGCGACCCACGAGAACCGCGGCTGCCAACTCAGACCGTTCTGCGCCTGGAAGGACCTCGCCATCGGTGGCAGCAGCAGGTAGGACGACGCGGATCCGACAGCGGCCCCCAGCACCGTCAACGCCCCGTAGGCCGCGACCAATTTCCCGACGATCCCCGCCGTCGTGAACCCGGCCGCGCGGAGGGTGCCGATGGAGGCCATGTCGCTGATGATCAGGTTCTTCAGCACGAACCGTGTAACCACGGCCGCGATCACCACGATGACGCCGGCGAGCGCCGCCAGCATCGCCACGAAGATCGACGACGACATGCTCGCGGCCGCCTTGGCGATGTTGAGGTCGTGGCTCCACCAGGGCTGGAGGGTCTCGCCCGGCGCCAGGGCGCCCTGGATCTCGCCCAGCGCGGCATCGACGGCAGCCGATGCCGCGGTCACGTCGTCGCCCTGCACCTTGAGGTTGACGGTGGGCTGGAAGCCGGGGGCGCCGAAGCCGGCGAACGTGGCCTCGTCGAGGCCGAAGGTGAGCGTGCCCATGCCGGACGCGCCCCCGTAGAGGTCCTCGATGAAGCCGACGATCCGGAAGGTGGATGTGCCCTGCGTCGTGTCGAACGTGAGGTCGTCGCCGAGGCCGTAGGCGCCGGCCGCGCGCAATGACGACGGCACCCAGATCCCCTCCGGGGCGCCGTCGGCTGCGTCGACGACGACGGGTGGGCCGAGCTTGCCAGCCCGGCTGAGGTCGACGACGTTGGCTAGCGACGTCAGGTTCTCACCGTTGACGTCGATGGTGGTCATGGCACCGAACGACGGCGCGGTCTCGACCGCGTCGACGGCCTCGTCCTCGGCAACCATGTCCGCTAGGCGCTGCGCTGGGGCGCCGTCGCTGAGGACGTAGACGGCCGACGGCGCGTTCCACTGTTCCGCTTTGCGCTCGATGTTGCCGGCGTAGTCGGTCAACAGGATGATCGCCGTGTGCGCCATGGCGGCGGCCAGCAGGGTCAGCACGAAGATCGTGAACGCCTGCCCGGGGCGGCGGCGGAGGATGCGTTTCATGAGCAGCACCGTCACCACCCCATCTCGGCGAGGAACTCGGCGGTCGCATTCTGGCGGGCGGCGGCGTCGCCCTGCGGGAGGTCGGCGAGGCTGAGCTCGCCCTGGATGGTGCCGTCGCGCAGGTAGAGGATGCGCGAGCCGTAGGCGGCCGAGCGGATGTCGTGGGTGACCATGACGACGGTCTGGCCGGTGGCGTTCACCGCGGCGAGGAGGTCGAGGACGATGCGGGAGAACTCGGAGTTGAGCTGCCCCGTCGGCTCATCGGCGAACAGCACCCCGGGCTCGGCGATCAGCCCCCGCACCAGCGCGACCCGCGCAGCCTCGCCGCCAGACAGCATCCCGGGAAACTTGCGACGGTCGGCCACCGACAGCCCGACGAGGTCGAACAGCTTGTCACCGCGCTCCTTGACGGTTCGCCGGTCCCCGGTCAGCAGCCCGACGGCCATGACGTTGTCCATCACCGACAGCGAGTCGAGCAGGTGGATCTGCTGGAACATGAAGCCGCAGTGGCGCCGTCGGAACTTCGCGAGCTTGTCCTCGGAGTAGCCGGAGATGGTCTCGCCGTCGAACTCGACGGTGCCCAGCGTGGGGCGGTCCATGCCGCTGAGTGCATACAGCAGCGTCGACTTCCCGGCACCCGAGGGGCCCATGATGACGGTGAACGACCCGCGCTCGATCTCAAGGTCGAGGTTCTTCAGGACATGCTGCTGAGTGCCCGCGTTGGAGAACGTCTTGGAGAGCTTGTCGGTGGTGATCATGCCAGTGACGCTACGGAGCGCGTGCCGACGAACCACTGCCAGATTCCTTACGAAAGTCCGACAGTTCCGGCCAGCGGGATGGCCAGCGTCACACGGAAGCCACGGCCGGGGCGGTTGGCGACGTCGAGCGAGCCTCCCATCCGTTCCATCAACTGCGCTGAGGTGAACAGGCCGAGCCCTTCGCCGGGCACGTCGCCAACATTGGACCCGCGGACGCCGCGACCAAGGACCGAGCCGAGTTCGTCCTCCGGAACGCCGGGACCGAGGTCGTCGAAGGCGACCAGGAGGTGGGGTTCGTCGAGGCGGGCGCTGACCTGGAGGGTGCCGTCGGCGTACTTGGCGGCGTTGGCGACGACGTTGTCGATCACCTGCGCGAGCCGCCCCGGGTCGGCGGAGAGCAGGCACTCGGGGATGGGGCCGACGGCGGCGCTGCCTGCGGTGTCGGAGTCGCGCACGAGGGTGGCGAGGCGCTGGGCGTCGAACTCCGTGGGCACGACGCTCAGCGCCCGCGACGGCGCCACGTTGGCCTGGTTGAGGTCGGTCATCAGTTGCCGGATCTGGCCGGCCTTGGTGAGGATCACGTCGAGCCGTTCGCCGACGGCGGGGTCGTCGGTGCGGGCGCGGAGGACCTCTGCGGTGGCAGAGATCGACGCCACGGGTGTGCGAACATCGTGCCCGATCTGCGCGACCAACTCCTGCTTCGAACGGTTGGTCTCCTCCTCCCGGCGGCGGGCGTCGGCGAGTTCGTCGCGCATGAGGTCGAAGGATTCGCTCCATGCACCGAAGACGTTGCCACGGTCCATGTCCAGCGGGGCGTCGAGCCGACCCGCGGCGACGTCGGTGGCGAAGGCGCTGAGCCTGCGGAACGGGCCGAGGATGCGCGCCTCCACCCAGAGCAGGAGGCCCGCCGCGGCGAGCGCGAGGGCCGTGATCACGGCGGTCGCAGTCCAGGCGACGGCGGCGCGGGTGCGCCGGTCGGCTGCCGTGCTGCCGTCGGGCACGAAGACCAGCGCCACCGCTTCGCCGTCGACGATCACGGGGGCGGTCATCATGCGTTGCGCGGCGGCGTCGAGGGCGGTGGCGGCCGGGCGTCGGAGGTGGTGGCGAGCACGCGGCCGGTGAGGTCGGCGACCGTGACGGCGTCGCCGAAAAGGTCGGGCGTGAGGCTGGGCCAAGCGTCCTGCGCCCGGTGGACGGCGTCGTTGAGGCGTGGGGTGTCGGGCGCGGGGCGGGCCGTTGCGGTGAAGGCCCAGACGACGGCGACGCCCAGCGCCGCGACCAGCAGCACCGCCGCGAGCCGCAGGGTGAGGGCGCGGCTCACGCGCCATCCTCGAAGAGGTAGCCGCGGCCCCAGACGGTCTTGATGTAGGTCGGTTTGTCGGGGTCGGGCTCGATCCGGGCGCGGAGCCGGCGGATGTGGACGGTGAGGGTGCCGTCGGAGGTGAACAGGTCGCCCCAGACGTCCTCGATGATGTCGGTCTTGGTGGCGACCCGTCCGCGGTGGCGGAGGAGGTGACGCAGGAGTCGATCCTCGGTGGCGGTCAGATGGAGTTCCTCGCCGCGTAGGAACGTGCGCCCTGATTCGTCCTCGACCCGGAGCCGGCCATCGTCGAACTCGGCCGACGGCGCGGTCATGGCTGTCCCTCGGTCCAGCGCGCGGCGCACCTTCGCCAGTAGGACCGCGAGCGAGAAGGGTTTGGTGATGTAGTCGTCGCCGCCGACGGTCAACGCGAGGATCTGGTCGTCGTCGGAGACCCGGGCGGAGACGAAGATGATGGGCGTGGGCGCTTGGGCGCGCACCTGGCGGCAGAAGGTGAAGCCGTTCATGCCGGGGAGGTTGACGTCGAGCAGGATCACGCGAGCCGGGGTCGCGGCCAGCGCTGTCAGCGCGTCCTCGGCCGTAGCGTGGTGGGCCACCGTGATCCCGGCCGCCTCGAGATATTCCGCCGTCGCCGCGGCCAGCTCCACTTCGTCCTCGACGATGAGTACGTCCACCATGGTGCCAGTGTCGCAGGGGAAGGGGACCAGGAGGGACCTAGGGGTCTGCTGGACAAACACGTTCCCTGAGCCGGGCGCCCCGCGCCCGGTCGAAGGGCCCGGAAGTGACAAGGGCGTCGATTGAGAACTCATCCGTCCTTCGACCGCTCGCAGAGCTCGCGGCTCAGGAAACGGCCACTATTCAGCACCCTCCTAGGTCCGTCGCTGGGCGCGCCTCCCAGCGGCTCTGGCGGTGCCGGAGCGGGCGGGGACATCTGCGAGGGCGGTCATGACGACTCCTGTCGGTGACTAACAAACCTAAGCGAGTTGCTGCGATCATGGGTCGATGGACGCGACCACTCCCGAGGCCCGCGCACTGGCGCACAGAGGATTCAAGCGATTCTGGGCCGGACAGGGCCTCGCCCAACTCGGCTTCCAGTTCGGCGGCCTCGCGACGGCGGTGATCGCCGTCGACCTGCTCCACGCCACCGACGCCCAGATGGGCTACCTCAACGCCGCCAACACCGCGGCGTTCCTGCTCGTGGGGCTCATCGCCGGGGCGTGGGTGGACCGGTGGCGGAAGCGCCGCGTCATGATCGTCGCCGACCTGGCCCGCGTGCTGCTGATGTTGGCCGCGCCGCTGCTGTGGTTCGCCGACGCACTGACCTTCTGGCACTTGATGGTGATCGGCGCGCTTCTGGGGTTGGCGACGGTGTTCTTCGACGTCGCCTACCAGAGCTACATCCCCGTCCTGGTGGGGCGCGAGGCGATCGCGGATGCCAACGGCAAACTCGAGTCGACGTCACAGATCGCACGGCTCGGCGGCCCCGCCGTCGCCGGCCTCCTTCTGAAATTCGTCTCAGCGCCGGTGCTGCTGCTGATCAACGCCGTTGGATTCGCGGTCTCGGCCGTAACCCTCCTCGCCATCCGGGACGACGAACAGCCCGCCGACCGCGCCAACCGTCGTCCCCTCGTCACGGAGATCCGGGAGGGCCTGAGCTTCGTGCTGCGCCCGCCCTTCCTGCAACGTCTCCTCGCCAACACCTGCACCACCAACTTCGGCGCCACGATCGTATTCACCCTTCAGTCGATCCTGGTGCTGCGGATCCTCGGCCTCGATCCGTCGCTGCTGGGCGTCATCATGTCGATCGGCGCCGTCGGCGGGCTGGTGGCGTCGCTCACGCAGGCTCGTTTCACCCGGAAGTTCGGCGACGGGCCGGTCATCCTGATGTCCACCACGACGGCGGCGATCGGCATCTTCCTCGTCCCCCTGTCCGCCACGATCCCGCGCGCGGCCGTCGCGCTGCTCATCGCAGCAGCGTTCATCCAGTCGTTTGCCGTCATCGTGTTCAACATCACCCAGGTCTCCGCCCGGCAGCGGCTCTGCCCGCCGCACCTGCTCGGCCGGATGAACGCGTCCATCCGGTTCGTGGTGTGGGGAATCATGCCCATCTCGGCCCTGACTGCAGGCGCCCTGGGCACCGCGATCGGCACCGTGCCCGCCATCTGGGTGGGCGTGGCGCTGATGTTCATCGGCATCGCGCCGTTCCTGGGCCGCTACGGCCGGATGCGGACCCTCCCGACCTCCCCGGAAGGCACACTGGGCGCGTGAACCGCATCGCCTTCGGCATGAACGCCGCCCTCGCCTGGCTGGGTGTCATCCTCACCGTGCTCATCTCGACGGTCGACGGGTACGCCCGCACCGCCGTTGAACCGGGGCTCTACGGCGGCACTCACCTGGGTTGGCCGGGCGCGCCGATGCGTTTCCTCGACTCGCTGAGCTACTTCACCATCTGGTCCAACATCGTGGTGGCCGTCTCCACCACACTGCTCGCTCTCCAACCCACGGTCGATACCTTCTGGCGCCGGGCCCTTCGGCTCTGCGGCCTGATGATGATCACGATCACGGCCATCGTCTACGCGGTGCTGCTCGCCCCGACCACCGTGGTCAGCGGGTGGTCCCACATCACCAATCAGCTCACCCACATCGTGGTGCCGGTGGTCACCGTAGTGGTGTGGTTGGTCTGGGGTCCACGCGGCTGGATCGGTTGGCGCACCCTGCCTGCTTCGCTGGTGATCCCAGTCGCGTGGGTCGTCTACATGCTCGTCCGCGGCGCGATCGGTGGCACCTACCCGTACGCGTTCGTGAACGCGGGTACCCGCGGTTACCTGGCCGTGTTCACCACGGTGGCGGCGATTTTCGCCTTCGGCCTGCTGATCGGCGGCGTGTTCGGCGTAATCGATCGCCTACTCACCCGGGCGCGGCCGAGACGCTGACCCACCCGGCCGGCCTCGGCCCAGCGGAGGCTCACGGGATGGGTGAGAAAATTAATTCTGCATTTTCGGGGTTGGGTGTGGATTATCCACACTCGACCCCCGAAAATGCAGAATTAATTTTCCAACGGTGCCCCATCGAGCCCGATGTCGATCACAGTCCGCTCCCGAGCGCGGGCCCGGGCCCGTCCACGCTCCGTTCGAGCAGCGCTCGGACGGGGTCGATGGGTGTGCCGCCGTTGCTTGATGACCGCCGCAAGCCCCACCTGAGTACCTGCCCATGACTCCCAGATCTGTCCGTAGCTGAGCCTGATGCGTTGGTAGCGGTCGAGGTGTGCGTTGAGATCGCGATTACCGTCAACGAATCGGTTCGCCATGGAGGTGTGATGGGCCTCGCTGTCACACTCCACGATCAGTCGGTCACCCACCAGAAGATCCACCTCACCCACGCCAGGGATCTGAACGAGCGAGCGCACTGGGACACGCCGCTGTTGGAAGAAGAGCCGGGCCCGGGTTTCGCTTCCTGACTTGGCCTGGGACAGGTACCTCCGCAGGTCCCCATGGCGGGAGCTTCGTACCATCGCCTCAGCCTCATCCTGAGTGATGAACCCCTTGTTGACAGCTGACTCCACCACGACCAGGGCGGACTCCACGTCATGGTTCCGGACCACTTGAGCGAGACAGTCTTCAAGCGGCCAGACCGCTGCCGGCGGCGGGGTCGCACGATAATGGTGGAACACGACTCCCGGTATGCGCTTCGGCTTGGCCCCGCGGGGATAGACCGCATGCACCTGGTGGAAGGCAGGTACCCACAGGCCATGTGCCCGGCATCCCGAGAGGCATCCGAGATGGCAGCCGGCACGCATCGCGGCAACGGCATCCGGCAGAGCACCCAGTTGCGCGTACCAGCCACGTCTGAGACGTTGCAGCACCTCACGCTCCAGCGCATCGTCAATGGACGCCCGGGTGTAACCGGCCTCCAGCAGTTGCTCGTAGGTCAGGATGTTCGGATCCATCCCCCCACTGTGTTATCCGCCAGGAGCAGAAGGAAGCGCGATTTCGAGGACTGTGGATAACTATCTGGGAACTATCCGCGAGGGAGCCGCCGCGCCCAGTGCCGCAACAGGTCGCGTGCTAGGACGGGTTGGTCGATGTGGACGTTGTGGCCGGAGCCATCGAGCACAGCGAACGTGGCGCCCGGGTACTTGGGCAGCAGCGCGAACTGATCCTCGAACCCGACGATGTGGTCGTTTCGTCCGGTGACGATGAGAGTGGGCCCATCGAACGGTCCACCCACTTCCTCGGGCACGTCGTCTAGGAAGTATCTCCGCCCCAGCCGCTCCATCGCGTCCTCATCGGCAGCGCGGATGCCGGGAAGCGCCACCTCGTGGTACGTCTCCCACGTGGAGCGGGTCTGCCTGGACGTCTGTTCGACGAACGTCTCGCGTTCCTCCTCCGACAAGGACATCAGCAGCGCCATATCGCGCTCCACCACCTTGAACTCCGGGACCGTGCGATTGTCGGCATCGGGATCGACGACGGGGGCCAGCAACGCCATCCCCACCACCTGGTCCGGCAGTTGTGCTCTGACGTGGCGGGCCAGCAGCCCGCCGAGCGAGTTTCCGAGCACCGCGAACTTCCGATCGCCCACCAGGTCCCGGATCTCGGTCACCACCCAATCGGCCAGCTCCGGCAGACCGCCCTCGCCGTCGAGCGCCTGCGTCCCGCCGAACCCGGGGAGGTCGAGGTAGATACGTTGAAACCCGCCGACCTGCTCGAACACGTCGTCCAAGGCCAGCAGAATCCGGTGGTCGACACCGTTGCCGTGGATCCCGACGACGGCCAGGCCCTCTCCTAGACGACGCAAAATTCGTTTCCTTCAGGGTCTTCCATCACGATCCAGTCGCCCAGGCCGGGCTCGCTGAATTCCTCGACGAGCTTCGCACCCGCGGCTTCCAGTTCGGCCGCCTTGGCCCGCATCACAGACCAGTCCTTGCCGTCGCCGTCGATGGCGTTGCCCGCACCGCTGTGGACGTCGATGTGCACGCGGTTCTTGGCCGTCTTGGGCTCGGGCACCTTCTGGATGAAGATCCGCGGCCCGTCGCCGACGATCGCGTTGGCGTCGTTCCATCGATCCTCGGACAGCCCCCAACTGGTGAGCGCTTCCTCCCAGGTGGCGAAGTCACCCGGCGGATCCTCGCGCCGGTATCCGAGCGCCAGCGCCCAGAACTCACCGAGCCGAGCCGGGTCGGCCGCGTCCATCGTCAACGAGAAGGTCATGCTCCATCGTCGCACCCGATGACGCCGAGCGGTACCCCCAGAACGAACCAGGCGTATCGTCGAGGCATGGCACGCATCCTCATGGCCGGACTGCCGGCGTTCGGCCTCGCCAACCCCTCGCTGCCCCTGGCTGCAGCACTCGTGGAGGCCGGCCACACCGTCGACTTCCTGCAGGGCGAATCCTTCCGTCAACGCGTCGAACGCACCGGCGCGACGCTCATCCCCTTCGGCTTCTACCTCGACGGCCCCCTCACCGACCCCCGCCAACTGATCCGCCACGGCAAGCGCCTGTTCACCGACATGTCCGACGCCATGATCAAGCTCGGGCCGCAGTACGACGCCGTGGTGGGCACCGGCATCCAGCCGCAGCTCCCCCGCGTGGAACGCGCCCTCGACCGGCCCGTCATCTGCGCCTCCCCCGTCTTCTTCCAGAACGACCGCACCGCCAAGCACCTGGCCGCCATCTCCACCGGCCTCCCGGCGCCCGCCCGGAGACTGTTCCGCACGCCGGCGCTGCGCCGGGCGGCGGCGGCCGTGGGCGGCGCCGTCGTCTTCGGAACGCAGCTGGGCGATCTCATCAACCTGCTCGGGCCACGCTCCTCGACGCTGAACCTCACGGTCGCCAGCCGCGAGTACCAGCCGTTCCCCGATGACTTCCCCGGCGCAGTGTTCATGGGCCCGACGCCCACCCAGCGCATCCCCGACCCGGACTTCCCGCTCGACCGCCTCCGCGCCCACGACGGCCCCGTCTTCTACGCCACGCTCGGGACGGTCTTCAACACGTGGACGCCGTTCTTCCGCACCATCGCCGAGGCGTTCGCGGGTACCGATCACCTCGTGGTCCTCACCACCGGCAGCCAGGAGGGCCTGGCGAAGCTGGGCGATGTACCCGACAACGTGATTGCGCGGGCGTTCGTTCCGCAGGTCGACGTGCTGGAGCACGCGGACGTCTGCTTCACCCACGGCGGCTTCGGGACGGCCACCGACGCCGTCACCCTCGGGGTGCCACCGGTGCTGACGCCGATGGGTGCCGACCAGTTCTTCAACGCCTACCGGCTCGAGGAACTCGGCGCCGGGACGGTGCTGCCCAAGGGCGGGTTCACCGTCGAGTCGGTGCGGAAGGCCGCCGACGACGCCATGACCGGGGACCGCTCGGGGCTCAACGCCCTCCGGGAATCCTTCGTCGCGGCGGGCGGCCCGAAGCTTGGAGTGAGCGCGATCGAGGCAGTCCTCTAAGACCCTTGCCATCGACCCCGTCGTGTGGCAAGGTCAGCCCATGATGACAATCAGGAGCTAACGCGCTCAGCGCCGCCCGCCTCGAGCCTTCGCTCGGCGGGCTCCTCAACCATCCCTGATCACATCTCCCCGAAAGCCTGAGCATGCTCACCATCTCTGATATCACCCTGCCCACTGCCGTCGACGACGCCTGGCGCGATTACCAGCGCATCGGCCACGTCCACAACGATGAACTCATCGGCGGCCCCCAATGGGACGTCTCTGACGAGGCCGCCCTGGCCGCCGCCCATGCGGATTCCGAATGCGAAGTCCACCGCTACCTCGCCTATCTCGACGGCGAGGCCGTGGGTTACGCCAACACCCGGGTCAACATCGTCGACAGTCCAGACAAGACCAGCGTCTACATCTGCGTCCTGCCCGAATTCCGCAGCCGCGGCATCGGCAGGGCTCTCGCCGAGCACATCCGCGAAAGGGCCGCTGGCTACGCCATCTACCAGGCATGGGCCATGTGCCCCGTGCCCGAATCGGGCGACGACGCCCTGGTCCCGCCCACCGGCGCCGGCGCAGTCCCGGCCAACCATCCGGCCATCCGGCTGGCCCTGGGGTACGGGTTCACGGTCGGCCAGGTGGAGCGGGTGAGTCGCTACGACTTCGCCACGCCGTCGATCGATCCCGCCTCGGCTCTGGATGAGGCACTCGCCCACGCAGGCGACGAGTACGAGATCGTCGCCTGGGAGGGCGCGGCCGGCGACGACATGCTCGCCGACCTCGCCGTCCTGCGCGAGCGCATGTACACCGACACGCCGTCGGGCGAGATGACGGTGGCCGAAGCGCGCTGGGATGCGGAGCGGATGCGTAAGTCGGACGAGGAGCGGCTGATCTCCAACCGGATGTTCCGCACGGTGGTGCGACATAAGCCCACTGGCACGGTCGTCGGGTTGAACGAACTGATGCTGGAGCGGTCGAACCCGGACGCGTTCGTCGACCAGTGGGACACCGTCGTGCTCGCCGAACACCGCGGCCGCCGGCTGGGGATGGCGGTCAAGGCCGCCAACCTCATCGCGCTGAAGGAGGCAGTGCCGACGGCGTCGTCGATCATCACCTGGAACGCCGAGGAGAACCGCCACATGCTGGCGGTCAACGAGGCGTTGGGGTTCTACCCGATCCTCGCCGAGGCGGCGTTCGAGCGTCGCGCCTGACCTGGCGTTCGGGGTCCGAGGCTCACGGCCTCGGACCCCGACACCTGGATCACTTCCGGCGGGCCAACAACTTCGCGACCGCCTTGCCGACACCCTCGGCGCTCATCGGGTTCTGGCCGGTGACGAGGTTGCCGTCGCGCACGACCTTTTCCGCCATCGGTCGCAGCGCCTTCGAGTACTTCGCGCCCTCCTCCTTGAGCGCTTCGTCGAGGCGGAAGGGCACCACCTTGTTGCGCCCGGCGAGCTTCTCCTCCGGCCACGAGAAGCCGGTCACCTTCCGTCCCGACACCAGGGCGGAACCGTCGGAGAGGGTCGCGCCGAGGAAGCCGGCCGGGCCGTGGCACACAGCCGAGACCACGCCGTCGGATTCGAAGGTGTTGACGAGGATCTCGGCGAGGACGGGGTTGTGCGGGAAGTCGAACATGGTGCCGTGGCCGCCGGTGAGGTAGACGGCATCCCAGGCGACGTCGACGATGGAATCGAGCGTCGGGGTGTCGTCGAGGATCGACATGAACGACGCGTCCTCGTAGCGCTTCTTCGTGCCGCCCATGGCGAGGATGAGGGTGCTGAGGCTTTCGGGGTCGATGGGCACCTGACCGCCGTCGACGCTGGCCACCGTGAGGTGGTGGCCCTCCTTCTCTATCACGTCCCAGAAGTGCGTGAGCTCGCCGAGCCACAGGCCGGTGCGGTAGCCGGCGCGTTCGTACGACGGAGTGCTCGTGGTGACGATGAGCACGCGGGCGGGGGTGGTCTTGGACATGGCGCCTCCAGTTCGTGTCTCCACTCTGCCACCGACGGCAGTTGACGAGGGCGGCGGACACCACACATCGTGATATCGTTGGGGTGATATCAGGAGGTCAGTCATGGAGCAGATTCTGATTCGCAACCTGCCAGCGGGCACCAAGGCCGCCCTGCGTGCTCGTGCTGCCCGACACAACCGCTCGGTCGAGGCTGAGGCGCGGGAGATCCTCTCGGCCATGTTGAGAAGGGAGCCGGCAAGCCTCGTTGATCTCATCTGGATGGACGACGGCGCAGACATCGAGTTCGAGCCAGAGCGTCTGGGTGTGGGCGCGAGAACGGTCGAGCTGTGAGGTTCGTTCTCGACACCAACGTCATCTCGGCACTCCGGGTTCCGGGTCGCCAGCCCGGCGTTGAAGCATGGGCGGCCGCGATTCCCGTCACGAACATGTTCGTCACGGCACTGTCCGTAGCCGAGATCGAACGTGGCGTGGTGGCGAAGGAGCGCACCGATTCCCGTCAGGGGACCCTCCTCAGACGATGGTTTGAGGACCGGGTCCTCCCGGCCTTCGCCGATCGGGTGCTGCCCTTCGACCTCGAGGCCGCCCGGGTGCTGGCGACCTACCGCGTGCCCGAACATGCGCCCCTCGATGATGCGCTCATCGCCGCCATCGCACAGTCACGCAGCATGGCTGTCGCCACGCGCAACACCAGACATTTCGGGCCGCTGGGCATCGCCGTCGTCGACCCCTGGGCCTAGGTGTACCCGGCCAGGACGTTGGTAGCAGCGCGTCGGCTTGAACGAAGGAGAACCCCCGGGTGGGATGTGGCTTGTCTAAGGCCCACAGCAACCCAGAGGTTCTCATGTCCCACGGTACTGCCCGTTTGACCGTTCATGGTCGTCGCCTGATCGTCCAACGCCACCAGGCTGGCTGGAAACAGGCCCATATCGCTGCCGCGATGGGCGTCTCACGCAAGTGCGTCAAGACCTGGCTCGACCGGTACGCGGCCGAGGGCGAGGCCGGGCTGGTCACTCGCTCGTCCTGGCCGCACTCGATGCCGACCAAGACCAGCCCTCAGATCGAAGCCCAAGTGCTGGCTGCCCGGGCCGAGCTCCGTGACGGCCCCGACGTGTTGGGCCCGAAAGTCGGGGTGCCGGCACGGACAGTGTCGCGGATCCTGCGCCGCCACCGGGTGCCCTACCTGCGTGACTGTGACCCGATGACCGGCGCGGTGATCCGTTCCTCGAAACAGACCGCGGTGCGCTACGAGAGAAGTCGCCCCGGTGAGCTGGTCCACATGGACGTGAAGAAACTCGGCAAGATCCCACCCGGCGGCGGATGGCGAGCCCGCGGCCAGACCAGAGCCAACCATCAAGCACGCATCAACAAGACCCCGATCGGCTACGACTTCGTCCACTCGCTGGTCGATGACCACTCCCGCCTGGCCTACAGCGAGATCCTCCCTGACGAGAAAGGGCCCCACCTGCGCCGGGTTCCTGCAACGAGCCGCGGCCTACTTCGCCGACAAGGGCATCGACCGGATCGAACGAGTCATGACCGACAACGCCATGGCCTACCGCTACTCCACCGATCTGCAGCAAGTCTGCGCCGAACTCGGTGCTGTTCAAAAGTTCATCCGCCCGCACTGCCCCTGGCAAAACGGAAAGGTCGAACGGCTCAACCGCACCCTCGCCACCGAATGGGCCTACCGCCAACCCTTCACCAGCAACGAACAACGCCAAGCAGCCCTTGCACCCTGGCTCGAGTACTACAACACTGAACGACGTCACAGCGCACTCGGCGGCAAACCCCCGATCAGCCGACTGCTACCAACCTGATGGCCGGGTACACCTAGTGCGGCGCCCATCTTCGCGGCGAAGGCCACTGCCTGTGCAACTGGCAACATCAGAACCCCTTGGCGATCGTCGTGTTGTTGGCCTCGGCGGCTTCATATTCCGCTGCGGCGGTGAGCAGCCTGTTCCCCAGTGCCTGGAACTCGTGGGACGCGCCACTTGACCAGGTTCAGCGTCGATGTCCGCCCACGGACACTCCCGCTGCTGCAACAACTCGGGCACGGTGCCGATGGTGAAATCCGACGGCGTGGCCTCCCGCAGTTCCTCCCAGCTCAGCGGCGTCGACACCGGGGCACCGGGAAGGGGCCGCGGCGAGTAGGCAGCCGCGATGGTGCGGTCGCGGTTGGCCTGATTGAAGTCAACGAAGACCCGCTCCCCGCGCTCCTCCTTCCACCACGCGGAGGTCACCAGTTCCGGCATGCGGCGTTCCAACTCGCGTGCGATCCCGATGACGCCGTGGCGCACGTCCTGAAACTCGTGCGTGGGCTTGATGCGCGCATAGACGTGGATGCCGCGGTTGCCGGAGGTCTTCGCGTAGGCCTTCAGCCCGGCCTCCGCCATCACGTCGCGCAGCGCGAGGGCGGCGGTGATCGCGTCGCCGAAGTCGCGCCCGGGCTGGGGGTCTAGATCGATGCGGAACTCGTCGGGGTTGTCCAGGCGAGATCATCATGATCGACCCGGAGTCGGGCGACCGCCTCAACTTCGACGCGCTGCAGCAGCGCATCCACCCTGCCGAGTCGCGCATCAAGAAGCTCAGCGCCGCGATGCCCGCGAGCTTCGTCGCGTTCGACCTGCTGGCGCTCGGCCAGACCAACTACGTCAATGCGGCCAAGACGAGCTCGGGGAACTCGCAGGCGAAGTCAACCGCGTCTCCAACCGGATCCGCGGCCTCCTGAGCCAGATCCACCCCGCGCTCGAACGCGCCATCGACGGCAACATCAGCCACCCCGCAGGCGCCGTCTCACCACCACCGCCAAAGCGCTGGCGCCACGCATGCACGAGCGCCTTGTCGAGGCCATCGTGAAGGCCCTGACAGAGCAAACCGTGACCGTCCCCGGCACCCGACAGCCGAGCTGGTCTTGCCCCGGCTCGCAGCCCAACTCCAGGGCCTGCTCATGCAGCGCGCTGAGGCCGCCAAACAAGTCGAGGAGGCCCTCGATGCGCACCCTCTTTCCCAGCTCCTGATGTCAATGCCTGGAGTCGGCATCAGGACCGCAGCCAGACTCCTCCTCGACGTCGGTGACGGCTCCGCGTTCCCCACCGCAGGCCATCTCGCGGCCTACGCTGGCTTGGCCCCGGTCACCTGATTCACGCGCCTACTACGACCGCAAACGCGCCGCTGGGAAGAAACACAACACCGCCCTCGTCTGCCTCGCCCGACGACGCGTCGACGTCCTTCACGCCATGCTCCGCAACGGCACCTACTACCAACCAAGAACACCAGCCGCCGCTTGACAGGAACCATAGGGGCACCCCCCGTGCGTCCCGATCTACCAACTACCGAGCGCAGAAGTGCACAGAGTGAAGCGCGTCTCGACATCCGCCACCTCCGGAACTTGTGAACGTCCGCGCGGTCCGCGGCAGATCCGTGTGTCCAGCGTTACGGTCGTGGCAGCGAGGCTATTGTGCGAGCATGCATGAAGAGGTCCGCCCCTCTTGGGCGACTCCCCTCGTGGTGCTTGTCGCGCTATGGGGTCTGGCCCTCATCGTCCTGACGGCCTTTCTGATCGCGATGTCGCTGATCGGTCAGCCGTTTAGTTCATCGGCGCTCATCGCTAGCGTGGCTGTCGGCTTCGGCGCATTCGTGACGCTATTCCCCGTCCTGCAGTGGCTTCGAAAGCTGGGCAACCAGCAGCTACGCAACACTGTCTTGCCCGGAGTCATCACGATGGTGGCTGCCGGTGCTTGGCTGATGTACTTACTGCTTCAGCCATCAACCGGCTTCTAGCATTGCCCAACCACGACCTGCAGGACAGACTCATGGCGGCATGACCGAGCGTCTCCAGCGGACATAGCGCCGTTCTCGTCATGCGAGTTGCCGGCGGGCGGGTATGGCATATTGCTGACTATGAGTGCAGACAAGTTCATTGCTCTGATCGGCGCGGCCGCGCGTGAAATCAAGGACGATTATGAGGCTGCACGAAAGCACGCGCGAAACAAAGACAGTCAACGTGCCGGCCATGAGGGCGAGGCGGCATGGGTCAATCTCATAAGCAAGTGGCTCCCCCTGGGCCAGATCGTGACGCGCAAGTACATTGTCGGGCCGAGCGGTGAGACGAACGAGATTGACTTGGTGATCCTAAGGCCCTACTTCCCACGATAGATACATTGAAAAACTGGGAGAGTACGACGATGGCGTTTTCGCTGGTCAGAGGCTACTTCACCGCTAAGTGACGTGCGTATGATGTGTGCTGCCTCCACACCAGAGTACGGCCTCACGACGTCAACCTACCAACTGCCCGATCGAAGGAAGGATCGGGCATCCGCGACCCGTGCGCACAGGACACCTTCGCCATCGAAGCAGTCCCGGCCTCCACTTCTCCTTCTCTTGGCCTTCTGTTCGATCAGCTGGTAGTGGGGACCTGAGCGACGCCCGCCGGCCGCCCTGACGAGAGCCGAGGCCCGCCTTCGGCACTTCTCTGATTGAGGGATCCCGGCACCCCCGTTGCACGAGGCTTCTACGACACGGACTTCGCCGGTCCTATCTCAGGATCGTGAGCCACGCGGATGATCCACGGGATCAGTCGCACGAAAACCACCATGACGACCAGCTCGACCAGGGTCTGCGTGACGACCACGAGGGGCGCGAGGTCGAACGCCGCGGGCAGCGCGAGCACCAGCGGCAGCACGACGAGTGAGTTCCGGGTCGCGCCGCTGAACACGATCGCCCGTCTGCCCGGCACGTCGAGGCCCGCGACTCTGCCCGCCAGCATCCCGACCGGCACCATCACGGCGGCGAAGAGGACGTAGACCGGCACCGCGAGGAGCAGAGAGCCGAGCCGCGCGCTCACGCCAGCGATCTGCGAGGCGACGACGACCGCGAGCGTGGCGACCATGAGCGGCACCATCGCGCCCATGACCGCCTGTTCGACCCTGCGCGCGGCGCGCGATCTGGCCGCGGACAGCTGGGTCAGCGCCGCGCCCACGAGGGGCAGGGCGATGATGAGCACGAAGGCCTCGACGAACGGCGCGAACTCCACGGACCCCACGAACTCCGCTCCGACGAACAGCCATAGGTACAGCGGCAGCAGGAGCATCTGGGTGAGCATCAGCAGCGGGGCGGCTGCCAAGAGCTTCTCCTCGTCGCCGCCGGCAAGCCCGGCGAAGACGATCACATAGTCGATGCACGGGGTCAGCAGCACGAACAGCACGCCGACGAGGAGCACCTGGTCGTGGGCCACGATCCCCGACAGCAGCCAGACGACGGCGGGCACCAGCACGAAGTTCACGACGAGGATCGCGGCGAGGAAGCGCCAGTCGCGGAAGGCGTGCCCGATTCTGCCGAACGGGATGCCGAGGAACGTGGCGTAGAGCAGCAGCGCGAGCACTGGGTGGATCGCCAGCTCGGCCGGGTAGGCGACCACGGGCCAGGCCAGCCCGACGACGGCCCCGATCGCCAGCCCCGCGACATAGAGCGCGACCTGGTGCCGCTCCATCCATTCCACGCTCATCTGCATCTGTTCTCCCTCAACACGTGCAAGGGCGGGCAATCCCGCCTACAGAAAAACGTTAGACCTTGAACCCGGGTTGAAGGTCAAGCTAGCGAAGCATAGGCTCGAAGCATGAAGATCTCCGAGGTCGCCGAGCGCAGCGGAGTGCCGGCGAGCACGCTGCGCTACTACGAGCGCCTCGGCTTCCTCGCGGCGCGCCGGAGCCCGAACGGATACCGGGACTTCGACGAGGGCCACCTCGAGCGGCTCGACTTCATCGCTTCAGCCAAGCGGCTCGGACTCGAACTGCCCGAGATCCGCCGCCTCTTGGAGCTCGCCGACACGGGCACCTGCACCGGCGTCAAGGTCGCGCTGCAGCCGCTGCTGGCCGAGCAGATCGCCGCCGTCGAACGGCAGATCAGCATCCTGACCGTACTCCAGGAACAACTGAGCGCGGCGCAGGCCCACGTCGACGACTGCCCGGACAGCGACGAGCAGTGCCGGTCCGAGTGCGCGTTCCGGGCCTTCGCACGGACCGCGCCGGTGCCCGATCAGTAATAGCCAATAAGTCAGCCATTGCTGTATAGTTCAGTGCATGCTGACTATTGCTTCTCGCCTCGACGTCATGAACCGGCTGGGCCGGGCCATGGCGGACCCGACGCGCTCCCGGATCCTGATGACCCTGCTGGACGGGCCGAGCTACCCGGCCGTGCTCTCGCGCGAGCTGGAGCTGACGCGCTCGAACGTGTCGAACCACCTGACCTGTCTTCGTGACTGCGGGATCGTGGTCGCCGAGCCCGAGGGGCGGCAGACGCGCTACGAGATCGCCGACCCGCACCTCGCGGCGGCGCTCACGGCGCTGGTGGACGTGACGCTGGCCGTGGACGAGCACGCGCCGTGCGTGGACGCCGAGTGCACGGTGCCGGGCTGCTGCGGGACGGGAGCGGGCGCGTGAGCGCGGCGTGCGGCTGCGACGAGCCGGAGACCCGGGTCGGCGAGGAGGAGCGGGAGCGTCCGTGGTGGCGTGACCGCGGGATCATGGTCCCGGTGCTCTCCGGCGTCGCGTTCGGCACGGGCCTGGTCCTGGAATGGACGGGTGCGGAGATCCCGGCGCTGGCGGCGTTCTGGATCGGCCTGCTGCTGGGTGCGTCGACGTTCACCCCGGGCGCGATCCGCAAGTTCTTCAAGGGCAAGCTGGGCATCGGGCTGCTGATGACGATCAGCGCGGTGGGCGCGGTCATCCTCGGCTACGTCGAGGAGGCCGCAGCGTTGGCGTTCTTGTACTCGATCGCCGAGGCGCTGGAGGACAAGGCGATGGACCGCGCCCGTGGCGGGCTGCGGGCGCTGCTCAAGCTGGTCCCGGAGACCGCGACCATCCGGCGGGATGGCGCGTCCGTGGAGGTCGCCGCGAAGGATCTGGCCGTTGGTCAGCTGATGCTCGTGCGTCCGGGTGAGCGGATCGCGACCGACGGGATCGTCCGCACGGGCCGGTCGAGCCTGGACACCTCGGCGATCACCGGGGAGTCGATCCCGGTGGAGGTCGAGCCCGGCGACGCGGTGTCGGCCGGGGCGATCAACACTGCCGGTGCCCTGGAGGTCGAGACGACCGCGGCGGGCACCGACAACTCGCTGACCACGATTGTGGAGCTGGTCGAGCAGGCGCAGGCCGAGAAGGGCGACCGTGCCCGCCTGGCCGACCGCATCGCCCGTCCGCTCGTGCCTGGGGTGCTGATCCTCGCCGCCCTTGTTGCGGTCATCGGCTCGCTGCTGGGCGACCCGGAGCTGTGGATCACCCGCGCCCTCGTGGTGCTCGTCGCCGCGTCGCCGTGCGCGCTGGCGATCTCCGTCCCGCTGACCGTCGTCGCCGCGATCGGCTCGGCGAGCAGGTTCGGCGTGATCATCAAGTCCGGTGCCGTGTTCGAACGGTTCGGCGTGATCCGCCACGTCGCCGTCGACAAGACCGGCACCCTCACCCGCAACGAGCCCGCCGTCACCGCCGTCCTCACCACGGACGGCGTGACCGAGGCGCAGGCCCTGGCCTGGGCGGCATCCCTGGAGCAGCACAGCACCCACCCGCTGGCCGCCGCGATCACCGCCGCCGCACCCGGAGCCCCCGCCGCCCTGGAGGTCACCGAGCAGGCCGGGCACGGCATCGAGGGCACCCTCGACGGGGCCCGGGTCACCGTCGGCAGCCCTCGATGGCTGGACGCCGGGACGCTCAAGGACCAGGTCGCGGGCCTGGAGGAGCAGGGCATGACCGTCGTGATCGTGCACCGCGACGGCGTCCCGGTCGCCGCGATCGGCGTCCGCGACGAGCTGCGCCCCGAGGTCCCCGAGGTGGTCCGCACCCTCGCCGCCCAGGGCGTCGGGGTGACGATGCTCACCGGCGACAACGCCCGCACCGCCCGGGCGCTGGCCGCGCAGGCCGGGATCGAGGACGTGCGCGCCGAGCTGCGCCCGGAGGACAAGGCCGCCGCGATCAGCGAGCTGGGCAGGCACGGCTCGGTCGCGATGATCGGCGACGGCATCAACGACGCCCCCGCCCTCGCCGCCGCGGACATCGGCATCGCGATGGGCGCGACCGGCTCCGACGCCGCGATCGAGTCCGCCGACGTCGCTTTCACCGGCCACGACCTGCGGCTCCTCCCGCGCGCGTTCGACCACGCCCGCCGCGGCAGGCACATCATCAACCAGAACATCATCCTGTCCCTGCTGATAATCACCGCGCTGCTGCCGCTGGCCCTGTTCGGCGTGCTCGGCCTCGCAGCGGTGGTGCTGGTGCACGAGATCGCCGAGGTGATAGTGATCCTCAACGGGCTCCGCGCCGCCAGGACGAGGAAGACCGCCTCGTGAACGTGCCGGATGCCGTCGAGACGGCTGACGCCGGCGTCGCGGACGAGAAGGCCCCGCCTCCTCCCACCCGGCGGGCGGTCGGCGCAGCTCTCGCCGTCGGCGCGCTCGGCCTCGCTCTGGACCAGGGGACGAAGGCCCTCGCGGCCGCGCGGCTGACGCCGGGCGAACGGGTCCCGCTGCTCGGCGACTTGTTCGGCCTGTCCCTGGTCTACAACCCCGGGGCCGCGTTCTCGCTCGGCGCGGGATCGACGTGGATCTTCACGGCCGTCGGCGTCCTCGCTTCGGTGGCGGTGGTCGTGTTCGCCGTGCGGCTTCGGGGCTTGCGGTGGGGCCTTGCCCTGGGCATGGTCCTCGGCGGTGCGGTCGGCAACCTCGTCGACCGGCTCGGTAACCCGCCCGCGACCGGTCAAGGGCACGTCACGGACTTCCTCGCCTACGGGAGCCTCTTCGTCGGGAACGTCGCGGACGTCTTCGTGGTCGCCGGTGTCGGCCTGGTCTGCCTGAACCTCGCCTCGCCGAGGCCGGGCGAGAATCATCGCGTACGAAATGCCCAGCCGTGATGAAACTGGAACAGCTGAACATCGCCACCCACAGGAGATGTTTCGTCACGAAAGTGCGACCTCGGTATTCGGAGTCCGGTTCAGTTCTACTTCACCGAGTTCTTGCATCCGGCGGGGCGTATTCGATCGATGCTGGGGCCTACGTGCATTGATCAAGGCGCGTCGAAGCAACACTCATCGCGTGAAGCAGGGCCTCTATCGTTCCAGCTGGCAAACCGGGCAGAGGTGGCTCGATCGGTTCATGATCTTCTTCCGTACTATCTGCGTTCCGCAGCGCTCGCACGGGTGTCGAGCGATCCCATAGCCAGCCAGAAGGTGCACCCCGTAGCCTGCGTCCCACAATAGGAGCAATGAATTACGGGAGGTGTGACGAAGGGGTCTGAACTGTTCACCGGCGGATTCACGCCGGCGGGCGTGGTGACGTACAGTGCCTATGTTACGAGAACGGAGCCTCAGGACTTCAGCCTGAGAGGAACGGGCGCAGTCGAGGAAAGAGCCGGCCACAAGCGATCTACGGTCCAGGAAACCTCTGCCATCGACGGATGGACATTACATCCCTGCTGCGAAGACCCAGCTTCGACACCTCATTTTCGTTTGCCATCACATTCGAGCAGGTGGTCAGCGAAGATCCGGGTGATGTCCTCGCCTGTTCGCGCGTCAGCCGCAGCGCAGCTTTGCCGATCTTCTGGACGTGCACGTCGTGCACGACCGAGCCGAGCGCCTAGTCCAAGACCGAGACTCGGATCATTGTCCTGATGAGCGGGCGTCCGTCGCGTCCACTCACCTTCTCGGTACGGGCCGGAAGTCTTCCCCGCCATATTCGCCGCCAGATGATCTTGGCGCTGTAGTTTTGGCGCTCGGCGGTAGTTACGACGTCGAGTCAATCGTCCTCAGATTCCGGCAGAGTCGTGCTCACTCCGTCGTCGCGCTCGGCCGGTCGTCGGCAGAGTGCGCTTGCTCGGCGTCGCAGCAGTCTCCCTTGGCCTTCCAGATGGACATAGGACGGCGTCCGGCGAGGGTTCCGAGCAGCAGCGCGACGAACACGGCCGCGACGGACACTCCGGTCACGACGCCGACGTGCCCCTGGACCCAGTCAGACACCGAAGTTGCGACCGCGGCGACGGCATTGGTGCGGCCGAACGCTGAAGCGTCACCGGTGACGGCCGGGTACCAGTACCAGGCCAGGTAGGCCCCGGTGAGGATGAGCACGGCGGCGGTGACCCTGGGGCCATAGCGTGCCAGTGAGGCAATGCGTCGCGAGAGCGCCGTACCGGCAGCGGCAGCGGTGACGGCGACGAGCAGCAGGACGCTCGCGGATCCCGCGGCGTAGACGGCGAAGACGAGGAGCAGGCCGGCGAAGCTGGCTGTGGCCTGCGCCTGCGCGACGACGGCGAGGAACACTCCGAAGGTGCACGACAGCGACGCCGCGGCGTAGCCGACCCCGAAGACGACCATGCGTGCGGTGCTCGGCGGACGCGCCGTGACCCGGTTGGGGATGCCGGGCAGCCGGAGCGAGAACGAGCGACCGGCCAGCATCGCCGCGCCGAACAGGACGAGCACGACGCCGACGGCGAGCCCCAGTGCTGGAGCGGCCTGGATCAGGCTCCGCGCTCCGGCACTCACAGCGATACCCGCCAGCGCCAGCGTGCCTGCGAACCCGATCGTCACGGCGAGGCCTGCCCGCAGCGATCGAAGGAGGCGCACCGGGGCCGGGGAGGATGCGGCGTCGCCCAGCGCGTGGGTGATCCATGCCGGAAGCAGTGCAAAACCGCAGGGGTTGACCGGGGCGATCATTCCGGCAGCGAAGGCGAGGGCAAGGAGTCCACCCATGGCTCAGGCCCCGGCCTTTTCGAGCTCGCCGATGATCGTCTCAGCGTCGGGGTCGGTGGCGCGGAAAGTCACCCGGCCGTCGGAATCGACGATGATGAGCGTGGATAGCGCGGCGACGTCGAATCGCTGGGACAGGGTTGCGCCCTGGTCGATGGCGGCGGGGACGCGTTCAGCCTCGACGTATTTCATGAAGCCTTCGATAGTCTCCTTGGTTTCGCGCGGATCCATGTCGACGGCGAGGAATCCGGCACCGGTGCCGTTCGCTTCCGCGCTGGCGGCGGCCTCGCCGAGGGATCGGACCCCGCCGACGCATTCGCCGCAGCCGACAGAGAAGAAGAACACCGCGGTGGGCTTCCCCGCGGCGGGCAGGCTGACCTGCCTGCCGTCGATGCTGGTCACGGCCGCGGGCGAGCCGACATCGGCTGTGGGCGCGGCGTCGTCAGATTTGCCGCAGGCGGTCAGGACCAGCGGTCCTGCGACCATGAGGCCTGCGAACGAGAGGGCCGCGCGGCGGGTGAGGGGGGTGGTCATAGGTTCTGGTCTTCCTTCGTGTCGGTGGCATGATCGGAATCAATGGTCGGGCAGCAGTCGTGGCCGGTGCGGTCGCTGCGGGTCCGGCGGTGGGCGGCGGCGAGTACGACGAGCACCACGAGCGCCATGCCGGTGCCTACCACCCAGGGGTTGGCGAGGATCCCGCCGAGGCCGGCGAGCACGCCGCCGGCGATGAGCAGCGGCAGACCGCAGCACAGTGCCATGAGGAGCACGACCCCTGCCCCGAGCACCAGGCCGCCGGGTCGGTCGTCGCGTCTGGTCGTCATCGGTGTTCTCGTTTCATTCGGGGCCCGGCTAGCAGCAGCGGTGGCAGCGGTCGGCAGTCTGGGCGTCGGCCCGGAGCCGGTCGAGCAGGTGGGAAGCGAGTTCGATGCCGATCTGATGGGCTTCGATCACCGGCGCCGCTTGAGCCCCTGGGTGCTCAGCGAGCCATCCGGCGGCGTCGTCTGCAGATGTAAAGTAGTGCACCTGGTCGCAGAACGAGGAGCGGATCGAGGTGATCTGCTCCGGGTTCACCAGGGACACGACGGCGCTCGCGGGTTCGACGCGGGTGACGCCGGTGGCAGGGTCGACGTTGACGGCGACGACGATCCTCTCGCCGCTGGCCGGGGAGACAGACTCCACGCGGGCCGCCCGGTCGAGGAGGCCAGGGAAGACCAGGGTGTCCAAGGCGCACCAGGTGTAGAGCTCCTGACCGGCCACGGCGAATCGGTGCGGGGTCGGGCGCAGGGTGAGGCCCTGGCCGACGATGCGGCCCTGGTCGTCGTACTCAGTGTCGGGCACGGCGGCCAGCCCGTTGCAGACCTGCTCAGGGGTGCGGCCGGCGGCGGTGGCGAGCTGCTCGATCGTGACGGGGTCGCCGTCGACGAGCAGCCGCAGCAGCGGGACCAGCAGGCCGGGGTCGAGGCCGGTCTCCTCGGGCCTGTTGAGCCGATCGGGCAGTTGCGTGCTGAGGTCGGACATTTCGGTTTCCTCCAATTCTGAGTTCGGGCAGGTGCTGCTTCCGGGTCGGGTCAGGCGCAGCAGGACAGCTTCGAGACGTCGGCGGTGAAGGCCTTGGCGGCGATCCGGATGCCCTCGGCCATGGTCAGGTACGGGGCCCAGGCGTCGGCGACCTCCGCGACGCTCTTGCCGAGCACGTGGACTCCGGCAGCGGCGAGCTCTCCGGCGTCCTTGGCAACGGCGGTGAGGCCGAGGATCTCTCCGGTGTCCGCGTCGGCGACCATCTTGATGAACCCGCGGGTGTCCCGGTTCACCAGCGCGCGGGGCACGTACTCCAGCGGCAGCACCCGGCAGTCGCAGCGGATGCCTGCGTCGAGGACCTGCTTCTCGGTCATGCCGACCGCGCCGATGGCAGGCCCGGTGAACGTCACTCGCGGCAACCGGGCATAGTCCACCGACCTCTCGGCGTCGGCGAAGGCGTTCTCGGCGACCAGAGTGCCGTGGTGGGCGGCGACGTAGACGAATTCGGGGTGCCCGGTCACGTCGCCGGCGGCCCAGATCCGGGGGTTCGAGGACTGCAGCTGGTCGGAGACCACGATCTGCCCGGAGTCGCCGGTCTTGACCTCCACCGCCTCCAGGTTCAAGGCATCGGTCACTGGCCGGCGGCCGAGCGCGACCAGGAGCTGGTCGGCGCGGAACTCCTGCGAACCGCCGGACACGTCGGCGGCCACGATGACCTTCCCGTCGGCGCTGCGAGCCACGCTGGTCGGGACCGCTCGGCGGACCACCCGGATGCCCTCGTCGGCGAAGACCTCGGCCAGCGCCTTGGACACCTCCGGCTCCTCCTTCGAGGCCAGCCGGGAGCGCACCAGGAGGGTGACATTCGATCCGAGGCGGGCGAACAGCTGGGCCTGCTCCAGCGCCACGTATCCGCCGCCGAGCACCAGCAGCGACTCGGGGACCTCGGTCAGTTCCATCGCCGTCGTGGAGGTCAGGTACCCGGCCTCCTCCAGCCCGTCGATCGGCGGGGCCCAGGGATGGGAGCCTGTGGCGACCAGGTACTGGGCGGCCTCGATCGTCTCGACAGCGCCCTCGACAGACCGAACCTCGAGGACCGGCGCTTCAGGGGTGCCGGCGAACGCGGCTTCGCCCTGCCGTACGTGCCAGCCGTACGACTCGGCGACGTCCACGTACTTCTCACCCCGCAAGCCTTCGACGAGGTCCTGCTTCCCGCCGATCAGCGTCGGCATGTCCACCGGTCCCGCGGCCGTGGCGATGCCGGGGAACCGCTGCGAGGCGTCTACGGCAACATGCCGGGCATCAGCGGCGGCGATGAGCGCCTTCGACGGCACGCAGCCGGTGTTCACGCACGTGCCGCCGAAGGTCCCGCGCTCGATCATCGCCACCGACTTGCCGAGCGTGGTCGCGCGGATGGCGGCGGCGAACGCGCCGCCTCCGGATCCGATGATGGCGAGGTCGTACTTGGTAGGCATCGCTGCTCCTGTCAGTCCTTGGATTTCTGCTCCGTCTCAGCCATACTGGACCTTCCAGTACAGAGGAAGGTCAAGTGCGGCCGCGACACGGATGGAGGAGGCCATGAGGATCGGGGAATTCGCCGAGGCGGCCGGCACCACGGCGAAGACGCTGAGGTTCTACGAAGAGCAGGGGCTGCTCCCCCCGCCCGACAGGACGTCGTCGGGGTACCGCGACTACCCGCCGGACGCAATCGCGCGCGTCGACTTCGTCCACCGCGGCCAGGCTGCCGGCCTCACGCTCGCCCAGATCCGCCAGATTGTGGACATCCGCGACGCCGGCCACGCCCCGTGCGCCCACGTCCGAGACCTGCTCGACGCGCGCCTGCGCGACATCGAGCAGCAGATCGCCCAGCTCACCGCCTTGCGCGACACCATCGCCAACCTCCGGGACGACGCGGCGCACCCCGAGCCCGAGACCTGCAGCGCGGACCAGGTCTGCCGGTACGTATAGACAAGAGAGCCGCGACCGGCGAATCCGACAGACCGCTGTTCCAGGGCGCACGACGATGCGCAGTTGCGCAACGATGCTGCCCCCTTCAGGGATGGCGGCAGGGACGATGGCCAGAGGAGCCGTTCTGGCATCGACATCTCGGTTTGGTCGATTGGCGAGCACCACGTCAGGACACGAGGACAGACCGGTTCAGAAGGGCCGGATCTGTTCACTCGGGACTCGCCGAGCTAGCAGAGCTGACCGCGGTCCACCATCCACGGCGATGAGACTCGCTATATATCTATGTACAGCGGATCGAGCCGAACCCCACTGCGACCGCGGTCCGCCTGCAACTCGAGAGACGACCTCTCGACTAGCGTTTCCGCTGGCAGAGCGGGCAAGAATAGCTCGACCCGTTCATCAACTACTCCCGCACGATCGGCGTCCCGCAGCGCCTGCAGGGCCGGCCGGCACGACCGTAGGCATTCAGGCTGCGGGCAAAATACCCGCTGCTGCCGGCCACGTCGACATAGAGGGAATCGAACGACGTTCCGCCCTGAACGAGCGCTGCATCCATGACCTCCCGCGCGGCATCGATCAGCGCAGATATCCTTGGCTTGCTCAACGACGATGCCGCCGTCTCCCCGTGCACCTTGGCAGCCCAGAGCGCCTCGTCGGCGTAGATGTTCCCGATACCGGACACCACCCTCTGATCCAGCAGCACGCGCTTGATCCCGGTGCGCCTGGTCTTGATCCGCGCGACCGCTGCCGCCTGGTCGAACAGCGGATCGAACGGATCCCGCGCAATGTGGGCAATCGGCGAAGGCAGCACCGCACCGCCCTCGTCGTACATCAGATGCCCGAACGTGCGCTGGTCTTCGAACCGCAGATCATGGCCGCCGTCGGTGAAGGTGAACCGAGCCCGCTCGTGAGTAGCGACTGCCGCCTCCGGCGAGGTGATGAGCATCTGCCCGCTCATCCCCAGATGCGCGAGCAGCGCGTCCTCGCCGTCCAGGACCAGCCACAAGTACTTACCGCGTCGCGCAGTCCCGGTGATCATCGCACCGACCAACCGCACTGCCAGATCCCCCGGACCGCCCACATGACGGCGGGCCGCACGCGGATGCAGAATAGTGGCCGAGGCGATCGTACGGCCACGGACATGATCGTCGAGTCCACGGCGCACGACCTCGACCTCAGGAAGTTCAGGCACGGCTAGCACCTCGCATGATCCGGGACCCGGAGTTACGGCGGTGCGCTACTGAGCATGTCGGGCCTGGTCAGACCGGGAAACGACTCGTTGACGTCGGGCCACTGTCCGGCACTGCCATGCGGGATCTTTGCGCGTGCGACTTGCTTCGACCCGCTTTACATGAATGTAGAAGGGGCCCGACTACCCAAGTGCGCTGACCGACCAACCGACGGTCCTGATAAGCGGCGTCTTAGCGGCTTTCTCGTGCAAGTTGACGCTGAGGAAGAAGGACATCCTGGACGCTCTTGAACAGAAGCGGATGATCAACTCGGTTGCGGGAACGTTCGGCAGCGCTTGGCCCGAGGTAATGACCGGGCCAGTTCCCTTTGGCCTCCTGAGCCAATCGACGGGGTTGATGCCTTCATCCCAAGATCCCAGAGGCGACTTCAGAACCCTCTATGATGATCTTGTTCATAGCGTCGACGGGTACGCTGTCGGACATCCGAGCGAAGAGTTGGACGCTCTCCTAATCGCCGACCGAGGATTCTGGAGCACGAGCTTCTCCGCACTTGCCCCCAAACTCCAACCCGATGGAACCTATAAGCATCTTCCTATGACTGCTTTCTTGGAGCACGCGCCGGGAAAAGAATTGGGCGGCTACCCACTTGTGCAGTTTCTGACATGGCTCTCAGCGCGCTGCAGCAGTGGCGTGTCCTCGCTGTCGGCTCTACGTCCGGTGTACGGTCTGGATCAGCAATCGGGGACTATGATTTTCTGGGAAGGTTCCATCTACCCTGAGCACATTCAGGCGAATCCGACCGTACTGCTCAACGAGTATGGGCATAGCAAGGTGCTTTAGGGCACAGTGCATGAGCGCATCTTCCGCGGCACGACGAGTCGCACGTCCACAGCGCCTTCCCCAGTTAACACCTAACCGATGCCTGCCGGAGGACGTCCGCTGTCGTTCCAAGGGGAGTTCGGGATGATGGTGCCGTCGCCCGCTCATCGGCATGAGCGCGAAACCGCACGGCATCCCCTGACATCCCTCCAGGCCCCAAGATGTGTGCGAACCGGGCGCCGCCACCGCAGCGCAGGAAGAACCACTCCCTACTTTGACGAATCTCCGCCCGAGCGTCCCGATCTACAAACTACCGAGCGCAGAAGTCCACAGAGTGAAGCGCGGCTCGACAGTTACCACGAGCCGCAGCTACTTTTTATAAACGGGCCAGGGTCGGGAGCTTCTAGGCTCGTTAGCATTCTAGGGCCCCGTAACCGCACCCCGGCTGTGGCCTCCGAGGGGCCGCAGCAAGACCGCCACTACCGCGCCTCGCCCTCGCGGGATTGAAGGTGGTGATGAACCGTCGCCTCTTCGAGCGTGAGTCCCTGGATCACCGACTCCATGAAGCCCCAGTCAAGCCCCAGATCGTTGCCAATGCTCGGCGACATATCCTCACTTCGAGCTAGCTCCTGCAACTCCGCATAGGCCCCACCAGCAGCATCCAAGTGCTCGTTCAATCGGCGGGCCGCAGACTGCATGGCGAGCAGGGTCTCCGGAGACGGCGCGCGATGCCTCCCAAAAGGGGGGAAGGGTTGCGTCATCAGCTCACCTTGAAGTTGCAGGCAAGCTTGACGTTGTCACTCTTGACCATGCCCATCTTTTTGCTCTTCAAGGTCACCTCTGCCTGGATCTGAAATTCCTTGGTGTAGGTGGTGTCACACTACTTGACTCGATGCGCCGTCACAACCTTGCTCGAGACAGATTCCAACGGGCTCATGGCGGTTTCCTGCTTGGTCTTCTGGAACGCAAACGCTCCCGTCTGCATCCAGAGTTGCGCCGAGATTGAATGCACATAGGTCGAGGCAGAGCCGTAGACATTGCAGTCATTCCATGCACCCCACTCGACATTGGAGTTCACCTTCTTGGGCAGGAAAAACCCCCCCTTGCAGATGCCTACACCAAATTCGATATTCATCAGGGTCTCGACACGCTCACTAGACCGCATGATTCTGAGGGGTCGTGCTGAAAGGATGGCATCCATGCCGAAGATCTCCTACACCGACGAGTTCAAGCGTGCCGCGGTCGCGTTGGTCGAGTCCGGTATCCCGCAGAAGCAGGTCGTCAAGGACCTCGGAGTGGCGAAGACCGGCCATCTCCCTCTGCAATAGGGCTTGTATGACTTGGAGGGCCTCCTGGTTGCAGGTGGTGGTCGCTACGGTGGCCGTGGGAGAAGGCTCCGGGTTGTGTCGCTTTTCGGCTGAGTGTTCGGGCTCGTGAAAGAGATCGACAGGCCCGGGGTCGGCTCTCCCGGCTGAGGTTGGCCCGGTTCAGGGAATTGGTGGCCGTGTCAGGGTCCCGCCCCGCGGGATCCCCTGGTCGCGGGTAGGCACCGGATCACGCACAAGCATGGGAACGCCTGCCGTGGTGTTCATCTGTGGTGGCTGGGTGGCAGCGGTTCGGGAGCTCGCCCTTATCGCGGACGAGCCGGCGAGATGCGTGCCGGGACACGGACGCGAGGGTTCTCCCGCTGCTGTTGGTGAGCCCGATCCTCCAAGGTCACTGGCCGGTGGTCGATGAGGAGCCGGGTTCACGTTCATCGCTTGCGAACGGAGGAACCCTCGTGTCTATTCACAGTACCGACCCCGTCACCGGCCTGTCGCCGGTGCGGGTGCAGGTCGGCATCGACGCCGCGGTGGTGGCCAACCATCACGTGTGCGTGCGTGAGATCTTGCCGGACGGGCAGGTACGCCTGTCCCGGTTCACCGCGCCGCCGACCCTGGCCGGCCTCGACATGCTCAGCAACAGGTTGCGCGGCTACCCCGGCGTGGTTGCGGTCGCGGAGCCGACGTCGATGACGTGGCTCGCGCTCTCGATCGCGATGCGCCAGGCCGGCGGGGACCTGTCCCTGCTCGGTGCCCGGCACGCGGCCCGGCTTCGCGGCGCGATCATCGGCAAGGACAAGTCCGACGTCATCGACGCCGACGTGCTGGCCACCGCCGGGGAGGTCTTCACCCTGGCTCCGCTACGTCCACTCACCCCGCCGCAGCTGGCGCTGCGCCGGGCGGTGACCCGCCGCGGGAAGCTCGTCGTCGACGGCAACCGGTCTCGCCGCCGGTTGATCTCGTTGGCGCGGTGGGCTTTTCCCGATGTGTGGTCCGCGTTCGCCGGCTCCCAGCCGACCGCGGTCGCGGTGCTGACCCGCTGGCCCGACCTGCGCGCACTGGGCAGCGCCCGCCGCTCCACCCTGACCGGGGTGGTCGCCGCGCACACCCGCGGCGTCCCGGACGTGCCCGCCCGGGTGGAGGCGATCCGCGCCGCAGCCCGCGCCTGGACAGGGTTCTGGGAGGGGCACCTGGACCTGGACGCCCTGGCCTGGGAAGTGGCCGAGCACCTGCACGACATGGCCGAGGCCGACCAGCGGATCGCTCGAGCGACCGCCCAGGCCACGCGCTACTGGGCCGACCTGTACGGCGACGACCCGCTCTTGTTATCGGTGCCCGGGATGGGGGCTCTTCGTACCTGAGCGTGGGGTCATAGTCGTAGACCGCCGCCGATGAGGAGCATTCTGAGGCGGTAGT
>NZ_BAABLV010000018.1:0-55489 GCF_039544535.1 Tessaracoccus lubricantis | reverse complement strand
CACCCCCAGCCAGACACCCACAACACGTCCATCCACCCCACCCACCAGAACCGGTGGATCAAGGCTCAGGGAACGACTCCGGGCGGCCGGCTCAGGGGGCGAATTCGGTCAGAGCAGCGTGTTGAAGTACTCGTACAGGTTCAGCACGCCCAGGAGGGCGGGGATGATCCCGATGATCGCGACCCATTCCAGGATGTCGCCCCAGCGGCCCCAGGTGGGGGCCATGATGCGCTGGTAGAGCGCCGCGGAGTAGTGGGCGAAGACGTAGGTGAGCACGAGCGCCACGGCGAAGAGCGTGACCATCCCGGCCAGCGACTGCACCGGGCCCATCGCGATGGCGTAGAGGCCGATGACGACGGTGATCGCGCCGCCGAGCAGGAGCGCCAGCCGCTGGGTGAAGCCGACGAAGGCCCGGGCGCGCAGCACGTAGGCGAAGCCGATGCACAGCACGAGCATCGTCGACCAGATCGTGGCCTGGCTGATCACCACGAAGGCGCCCAGCACCGTCACCACCGACATCGCCGCCAACATCGCGCCCAGCAGGCGGTCGGCGAACAGCGCCCGCTTCACGATGTCCGACTGCACCGGCGTCTCGTCCGCCAGGATGCCCTCCGCCGTCGTCGGCAGGTTGGGCAGCGCGATGCCGGCGATGCGGTACGCCAGCGTCGGCAGGAACGTGGTGAGCAACGACGTCACGGTCACCGCGATCGCGGCCACCTCGACGTCGCGGCCGGGGAACAGGAGCATGAAGCTGGAACCGGCCACCACGAGCAGCGCGGCCAGTGCCGCGCTGAACAGCGCCATGGGATGGACGCTGGCGGCCAGGGCGCAGGTGGCGGCGGCGATCAGCACGAGGCTGGCGGCCAGGATGATCCGCACGGCCAGCGGCACGATCTCCGAGATGGGGTCCGGCAGGAACCAGCCGGTGATGCCGGCCAGCGCGACGCTGCCCCAGGCCAGCGCGGCCGCGGTGCGCCTCTCGCCCGCCGCGCGGGCCAGTGCGATGGAGCCGATGGCTGCGGCGAAGCCCAGGAAGCCGGTGACGCCGACGGCCAGCGCCATGGGCAGGCGCAGCGAGGGGTCGAAGCGGGCCTCTGCCAGGTCGATGGGGGGCTGGCCCAGGATGATCAGCAGCGGGATGCCGATGAGTGCCAGCAGCATCAACGTGATGCCCACGCGTTGGGAGTGCGCGGCCTGCCACGAGGGACGCGAGTTGGTGGCGCCTGCGACGGCGTCGACCACGTCGTCGAAGGCCGCGTCGGGGATGGCGTTCTCGCGCTGCCGCAGGTGGAGGGTCTCGCCGTCGCGGATGCCGAGCTTGTTCACCGGGGTGTAGAGGTCGAACGGGTCCGAACCGAAGCGCTGCAGCACCCAGGCATGCACGGCGTCGGTGGGGTTGTTCGACTCGAGGCCGGAGAACCGCAGGATGCTCGGCAGCAACTCGCTGAGCGAAACGGAGCCCGGCAAGGCCAGATCCACGCGACGGCTGCTCGAGATCACCGTGACGCGCGACAGATCTTCCTCGGCCGGGGTATTCACGTCGGATACCTTAACGGGCGGCAGGCGCAAGCGGGCCGCGTTGCCCCTCCGGTCGATTAAGTTGTACCCCCATGGGCCAGATCACGTTCCACCGGCCGAAGCGCGTGTCGCCCCCGGCGATGCCGCGCGGAGACCTGCTGCTGGAGTCGCCCCCGGAGATCCCACCTCCCGCGGCGTCGAAGCCGTTCGGCAACCTCCTGCGCATGCTGCCCATGGTGGCCGGCGGCCTGGCGATGGGCCTGATGATGTTCAACATGGGCGGCATGGGCGGTGGCCGCGGCGCGCTGGGCGGAGTCATCGGCGGCCTCTACGCCGTGTCGATGATGGGCATGATGCTCTCGCAGGTGGGCCGCCAGAACGACGACCAGTCGGCCCAGCTCGACGCCAACCGCCGCGACTACTTCCGCTACCTCGGCCAGGTGCGCCGCAACTTCGCACGGACGGCGGACGAGCAGCGCGAATCGGTCGCCTACCGCCACCCGTCGCCGGATTCGCTGTGGACCGTCGTCGGCGGCATGCGGATGTGGGAGCGGCGGCCCGACGCGGAGGACTTCGGGTCGGTGCGCGTCTCCGTCGGCCGGCAGCAGTCGGCCAAGCGCATCACGCCGCCGGAGTCGCAGCCCATCGAGGACCTCGAACCGCTCACCACCGGCGCGTTGCGCCGCTTCATCCGGACCCACCGCGTGATCCAGTCGGTGCCCCTTGCCGTCGACCTGCGCGGCTTCCGCGCCATCCAGCTCGTCGGCGACGATGAAGGCTGCCGCGCGCTGGCCCGCTCGATGGTCGCGCAACTGGTGACGTGGCACGCGCCCTCCGACGTGGCGCTGATGGTCGCCGCGGAGCAGGCCCAGCAGCCGTCGTGGCAGTGGGTCAAGTGGCTGCCGCACCTCCACCACCCCACGGAATCCGACGGCGTCGGCCCCGTCCGCATGTTCGCCACCGGCGCCGGAGAGCTGTCCCAGATGGCCACCTCCGCCCAGGGCGGCGACAACCCTCCGTCGTTGGCCGTGATCGTCTCCGACGGCGTGGAGGGCGTCGCCTCGCAGCAGTTCGTCACGCCCGACACCAGGGCCGTGACCATCGAGGTCACCGGCAACCGCGAGGTGCCCCGCGCCCTCGAGCTTGGCGTGGCGGTGTTCGAGGTGCGCGGCGACACCGTCGTCCTGCACCGCCGCACCACCCGCACGCCGCATGCGCAGACGCCCTTCGGCCGGCCCGACGACGTGCCGGTGGTCTACTGCGAGATGCTCGCGCGGGCGATGTCGCCGTACCGGATGCCGGTGCTGGCCGCCGGCGTGCAGGCCGACGACGGCCCGGCCGAGGTCGTCTTCGAGGCGCCGAAGGACTACCCGAGCATGCTGGGCGTCGGCGACCCCCTCACGCTCGACCCGCGCGTGGCGTGGCGGCCGCGCCCGCTGCGCCAGCACCTGCGCATCCCGTTCGGCACCGCCGACGACGGCAGCCCCGTCGAGCTCGACATCAAGGAGTCGGCGCAGGGCGGCATGGGCCCGCACGGCATCTGCATCGGCGCCACCGGCTCCGGCAAGTCGGAGTTCCTCCGCACGCTGGTGCTGGGGCTGGCGATGACGCACTCCACGGAACAGCTCAACTTCATCCTCGTCGACTTCAAGGGCGGCGCCACGTTCCTCGGCCTGGAGCACCTGCCGCACGTGTCGGCCGTCATCACCAACCTGGAGGGCGAGCTGGGCCTCGTCGACCGCATGCAGGACGCCATCGGCGGCGAACTCGACCGGCGCATGGAGGTGCTGCGCGCCGCCGGCAACTTCAAGAACCGCGAGGACTACGAGGCGGCCCGCCAGAACGGCGCCGACCTGCCCCCGATGCCCAGCCTGTTCATCGTCGTCGACGAGTTCTCGGAGCTCCTGTCGGCCAGGCCCGAGTTCATCGACCTGTTCGTGCAGATCGGCCGCGTCGGCCGCTCGATCGCCGTCCACCAGTTGCTCGCCTCGCAGCGCCTCGAGGAGAACAAGCTGCGCGGCCTCGACACGTTCCTGAGCTACCGCATCGCCCTGCGCACCTTCTCACCCGCGGAATCGCGCACCGTGATCGGCGTGCCCGACGCCTACGAGCTGCCCACCCCGCCCGGCAACGGCTACCTCAAGTACGACACCACCGGCATGACGAGGTTCAAGGCGGCCTACGTCTCCGGGCCGTGGCACGGAAGCTCCGAGCCGGTCGCCGCACCGCAGCAGCACAGCCCGCTCGACGACCTCGTCATCGAGCCCAGGTCCTGGACCCCGCCCGTGCTCGAGTTCACCGTCGACTACGTCATGCCCGTCCAGCCGCCCGCGCCCGAACCGGCGGCCGAGCCGGCCCGCGCCGCCCTCCCGGCGCAGGAGCAGGCCGAGGAGGACGGCGACGACGAGGACGAGACGCTGCTCAGCATCTCCGTCGCCCGGCTCAAGGGCCACGGCTGGCCCGCGCACCGGGTGTGGCTGCCGCCGCTGGACGAGCCGCCGACGATGGACCAGCTGCTCGGCGGGCTCGCCGAGGTCGACGCGCGGGGCCTCCAGGTCGCCGAGCCCGGCATGCGCGGCAGGCTGCAGGCCCCCGTCGGGCTCATCGACCGGCCTCGGCAACAGCGTCGCGACCCCTGGTGGATCGACTTCTCCGGCTCAGGCGGCAACCTCGGCGTCGTGGGCGGCCCGCAGTCGGGCAAGTCGATGGCGCTGCGCGCCGCCATCGCCGGGCTGGCGCTGACCCACACCCCGCAGGAAGTGGGCTTCTACGTCCTCGACTTCGGCGGTGGCGCGCTCACCTCGATGCGCGACCTCGCCCACATCGGTTCGGTCACCGGCCGCCTCGACGTCGACCGCGTGCGGCGCACCGTCGCCGAGCTGATGTCGCTGCGTTCCGCGCGAGAGGCGCAGTTCGCGGAACTCGGCATCGACTCGATGACCACGTACCGCCAGGGCCGTCGTGACGGCTCGGTGCCGGCGGACCGTTTCCCCACCGACGTGTTCCTCGTCGTCGACGGTTGGGCCACCCTCAAGACCGAGTTCGAGAACCTCGAACCGCAGATCCAGACCCTGGCCAACAGCGGCCTGGGCTTCGGCATCCACGTGTGGGTCAGCGCGTCGAAGTGGATGGAGGTGCGTGCGGCGACGAAGGACGCGCTGCAGTCGCGCATCGAGCTCAAGCTCGGCGACGCCTTCGACTCGGAGGTCGACCGAAAGCTCCAGGGCGCCATCCCCGTCGGCCGCCCCGGCCGCTCGATCACCGCGGGCGGGCTGCACGCGCTGATCGGCCTGCCCCGCATCGACTCGGTCGAGGACGCCGACGACGTGGCCGCCGGCCAACGCCAGTTCATCGAGGCCGTGAACCGGGCATGGAAGGGCCCGCGCGCCGCCGAGGTGCGCATGCTGCCGGAGAGCCTCGAGTTCGGCGAGCTGCCCGTCGTCGGCCACGACCCGGCGGACCGCCGCATCCCGTTCGCCATCGACGAGCTGGAACTGGCGCCGGTCTTCCTCGAGACGATGACCGAACCGCACCTGGTGGTGTTCGGCGCGCCCGAATCCGGCAAGTCGAACCTGCTGCGCGTGCTGCTCAAGGGCATCACCACGCGGTTCACGCCGAAGGAGGCCAAGATCATGATTGTCGACTACCGGCGCTCGCTCCTGGGTGAGGTCGAGACCGACCACCTCATCGGCTACTACCCGTCGGCCTCTGCGGCGACCCCGATGCTGCAGCAGACGGCGGAGGCCGTCCGCGCCCGCCTCCCAGGCCCGGACGTCACGCAGCAGCAGCTGCGCGACCGCTCCTGGTGGACGGGTGCAGAGGTGTTCCTCATCGTCGACGACTACGAGCTGGTGGCCACGCAGTCGGGCAACCCGATGGCGGTGTTCTCGGACCTCATCAACCAGGCCGGCGACATCGGCCTGCACATCATCATGACCCGCGCCTTCGGTGGCGCGAGCCGTGCGGTGTTCGGCGACCCGCTGATCACCAAGATGAAGGACGCCGTCAACCCGGCGCTGATCCTCAGCGGCAACAAGGAGGAGGGCAAGCTCTACGGCGACGTGCAGGGCTCGCCCATGCCCCCCGGCCGCGGCACGCTGGTCACCCGCACGTTCAAGGGCCTCATCCAGACGGCCCAGCTGCCGTCCATCAACGACTGAGCGGTCAGCGGGCGCGGCGGGTGGCGGCGGGGATCGCGATGGCGGCCACCACGCCCAGCCCCACCGCGAGGACGGCCCCGACGGCGACGCCCAGCCCCAGCACCGGCATGCGGGCGTCGACGGGCTCGGCCTCCGGGGTGGGCGGCGGCGGCGCGGTGAACCCCGCGGCCTCCGTCGACATGGGCGCGGGCCGGGTGTCCATCAGGGCGCGCAGCGGGTTCACGATGCCCCACCCCAGCTGCCTGTCGGGCGCCGAGGCGGGCGGCGGGTCCGCCGTCGCCTGCAGCCGGGTGACGATCTCTTCGGCCGTGGCCCGTTCGCGGCCCATGGCCTGGTCGTAGTCGAGCATCAACGCGATGACGCCGCTGACGATGGGGGCGGCGAACGACGTGCCGGTGTCGAGGTGGAAGGCCTGGTTCGCCGTCGTGGCGTTGAGGTCCGGCTGCGACGGCGCCAGCCCGACGATGCCGGCACCCGGCGCGCCGATCTCGGCCTCCGACCACGCGTACGACATGCGGTGGGCCGACTCCTGCTCCGTGCTCATGCCCACGGCGACCACGCCGGGGAACGACGCGGGGAAGAGGGGACCGACGTTCTGGTCGCCGTTGCCGGCGGCCGCCACCACGATGATGCCCGCGCTGACCGCGCGGTTGATGGCGGCCTCGAACTCGTCGAAGAACGGCACGTTGCGCTGCACCGTGAGCGAGAGGTTGATGATGTCGGCGCCGGCGTCGATGGCCGCGTTGACGGCGTTGACCGCCGGTTCCAGCGACTCCGGCGGCGGCGCCTGCCCGCCCTCCTCAGGCGGGAGCGCCGAGTGGGCGAGCGCGCGGTAGGCGAGGACGTCGACGTCGGGGGCGATGCCGGCGAAGTTCGTCAGCGGGTTGACCGACCCGCCGTCGGGGCGCAGCCCGGCCGCCAGCAGGGACGTCACGAACGTGCCGTGCAGGCAGTCGACCTTGACCTTCTTGTCGCGCTCGTCGTCGCTGACGCCCACGAAGTCGAAGGCCCTGACCCGGTCCGGCGCGTAGTAGAGGCTGCCGTCGGTGCTGACGCCGGTGTCGATCACGGCGACGGTGACGCCCTTGCCGGTGGCCAGCGGCCAGACCTCCTCCATGCGCAGGCGCTGCAGGTGCCACGCGTCGAGCAGTTGGCCCTCCTGCGTGGGCTGGTTGAAGTCGCAGCGCGAGGCCCGGAAGACGTCGGGCTCCTCGGCGGAGGCCACGACGGCGGCGTTGGACAGCAGCACGCCCGCCGCCACCGCGCTCGCGGCGGCCCGCCAGAGGTATCGCTTCACGCGGGTCAGGGTAGCCGCAGGCCGGTCCACGCCCGAATCCGCGGGCGTCCAGCTGCGGGGCCCGGTTGGCGGGCACGGGTGCTGAGGGGGAGGATGGGCAGGTGCTCGGATATTTCGGTCCCGCAGGGACGTTCACCCATCAGGCGTTGCGCACGATCACCGACGACGAGGCGGTGGCCTTCTCCAGCGTCCGCGAGGCGCTCGACGCCGTGCGTCGCGGGCAGGTCCGCGGCGCCGTCGTGCCGATCGAGAACTCAGTGGAGGGCGGCGTGTCGGCCACGCTCGACGAACTGATCGCCGGCGAGCCGTTGGCGATCCGCGCCGAGATCGTGATCCCGGTCGAGTTCGGGCTGTACGCCCGCGAGGGCACGCGGCTCGAGGACGTGCGCCAGGTGCTGACGCACGGGCATGCCGCCGCCCAGTGCCGGCAGTGGCTCGCGGAGCGGGTGCCGTTGGCGCAGGTCACCGAGGCCGGGTCGACGGCGGGTGCAGCCGCGGAGGTCGCCCGGCCCGAGTCGCGCTACGACGCGGCCGTGTGTGCCCGCGTGGCGGGTGAGACCTACGGCCTGACCGAGCTCGCCTACGCCATCGAGGACAACCCGGGCGCCGTCACCCGCTTCGTCGAGGTGGGCAAGGCCGGGCCCGTCGCCGACCGCACCGGCGCCGACAAGACCACGCTGGTCGCCTACATGCGCGAGGACCACTCCGGCGCGCTGCTGGAGATCCTCGAGCAGTTCGCCGTGCGCGGCGTGAACCTCACGCGGATCGAGTCGCGCCCGACGAAGACCACGCTGGGCTCGTACTGCTTCTCCATCGACGTCGAGGGGCACCTGCACGACAAGCGCGTCGGCGAGGCGCTCGAGGGCCTGCACCGCGTCTGCCCGCGGGTCCACTTCCTGGGTTCCTACGCCCGCGCGGACCAGTCCCGGCCGAAGATCGCCGACGGTTTCACCGACGACTCCTACGACGCCGCGGCCGCCTGGGTGGAGAGCCTCGGCTCGCCGTACCTGGGCTAGGCCGACACCACCCGGGCCACCCCCGGCAGCACCTCGAACCGGACGCGACGCACGGAGCCGAGCACGTCGCCGTCGACGTGCCACGGCACTGGCTGGGCGCAGTCGACCACGATGTCGCGGCCGGCCCTGCGGTCGATGAACGGCTCACGGTCGGCCCGCAGCAGCACGCCGGCCATCATGCGCAGCACGTCGCCGGTGTGCCGGGGTGAGGCCACCAGCAGGTTCAGCACGCCGTCGGAGCCGTCCGCGTGCGGCAGCAGGCGTACCCCGGCGCGGAGCTCGCCGAGGTTGCCGACGGTGACCAGCGAGGCGTCACGCGCGAGCACCTCACCGTCGACGGCGACACGGCTCGCCACCGGCCGCGCATGGACGTGCCGTAGCCCCGCCAGCACGTAGCCGAGCTGCCCGAACCGCTTGAGGCGGGCGTCGGCTCCCGCCACGACGGCGGCGTCGGCGCCCAGGCCGGCCATCACGGCCGCGTAGCCCTGGCGTTCGGTGTCGAGGTCTGTGCAGCGCACCAGGTCGAACTGCCGCGGGCGCCCGAAGAGGCCCTTGACCAGCGCCGGGCGCAGCCGCAGCGGCAGCCGGAGGTTGCGGGCCAGCAGGTTGCCGGTGCCCGACGGCAGCAGCCCCACCGGCAGCCCCGTGCGGCGTAGCGCGCCGAGCACCATGCGCACGGTCCCGTCGCCGCCCGCGACGAGCACGCGGTCGGCGCCGTCCTCCAGCGCGGCCCTGGCCTGGCCGGCTCCCGGGTCCTCGACGGTGGTCAGCAGGTACCGGGCCTCGGGCAGGCCCCGCGCCCCGAGTTCACCGTCGATGGTGGCGCGGAAGCGCTCCTCGTCCCCGATGGTGGCGGGGTTGGCGATGACCGCGACCCTCACCTTGCGGCCCTCGGGCGCTTCACCAGCAGCCACGGCACCACGGCGGAGGCGAGCACGAACGCGGTCACGGCCCAGGCCCAGCCGAAGCCGAGCAGGTCGGCGATGGCACCGGCGAGCAGCGTGCCGGTGATGGAGCCCAGGTCGGTGGCCATCGAGAAGGTCGACAGCGCCTGGCCGCCGTTGCGGTTGGAGCCGATGAGGTCTGCCAGCAGCGCCTGCGACGCCGGCGCGATGAACGCCGCGCCCGCGCCGGCCAGCGTCGACAGGGCGAGGAACCAGCCGATGGTGTCGAACCAGCCGAACGGCAGCGTCACCAGGGCCGACAGCCCCAGCCCGATGACGAGGAACGGCCGGCGCCCCATCCGGTCGATCAGCCGCCCGGTGGCCTGCTGCGTCACCGCGTTGCCGACGGCGAACAGAGTGAGCGCGATGCCCGCGGCCGCCGCGCCGATGGTGGGCACGGAGGCGGCCATCAGCGGCAGCAGGGCGATGCGCACGCCGAAGTTCGACCAGCCGTGCGCGAAGCCCGTCACCAGCAGTGCGCGGTAGTAGGGCAGCGCCATCGCCTCGCCGAGCGTCATCTTGGGCTGTGCGTGCCCGGCGAGGTCCGGCCCGCCGGTGTCGCGGCGCAGGAAGACCATGACCACCAGCACCGACGCGAACACCGCCCCCGCGTAGAGGAAGAACGGCACCCGTAGGCCCAGCCCGGCCAGCGCCGAGCCGAGGATGGGGCCGAAGATGTTGCCGAGCAGGAACGCCGAGCCGTACAGCGACGCGGTGTGGCCGCGCTGGGCCGGCGGCGACAGGCGCACCAGCAGGCCCATCGACGAGACGGTGAACATCACCGAGCCGATGCCGCCCAAGCCGCGGAACAGCAGCAGGGTCCAGTAGTCGGGGGCGAGGCCGCTCAGCGCGCTGGAGAGCCCGACGATGCTGAGGCCCCACAGGTAGATGCGCCGCTCGCCGAACGTGCCGATCAGCGCGCCGCCGGCGGGGGCGAAGATGAGCCGGACGAAGGCGAAGACCGACACGATCGCGGAGGCGGCCATCACGCCGACGTCGAACGACGCCGCGAACTGCGGGAGGATCGGCGCGACGATGCCGAAGCCGAGCGCGATGAGGAACGCCGCCGCCACCAGCACCCAGATCTCGGCCGGGATCGGCTGCCTTCGCTCCGCCTTGGTCACGTGTCCGCCTCTCCGCCGGTCCTGCCTGAACACCCTATCCCCGGGCGGAAATGCGCAGGCCCCGACGCGCTGTCCACCGCCCGCCGGCAGCGTCGTCCCGCACGCTGGCGTCGCCGTCGGCTCGCTAGAGTGTGCACATGATTGATCCCAAGGTGCTCCGCTCGGATCCCGACCGCGTCCGCCGCTCGCAGGCGCTCCGGGGCGACTCGGTGGAACTCGTCGACGAGCTGCTGGCCGCCGACGAGTTGCGTCGCTCGTCCATCGCCTCGTACGAGCAGCTGCGCGCCGAACAGAAGTCGATCGGCAAGGACGTGGCACGCGCGCAGGGCGACGAGAAGGCCCAGCTCCTGGCTCGCACCAAGCAGCTGGCCGCGGACGTCAAGCAGCTGCAGGCCGACGCCGACGCCGCCGGTGGCCGCTTCGACGAGCTGATGAAGCAGGTGGGCAACCTGGTCATCGACGGCGTGCCCGAGGGCGGCGAGGACGACGGCGTGGTGGTGGAGACCGTCGGCACCCCCCGCGACTTCGCGGCCGAGGGCTTCGAACCCAAGGACCACCTCGAGCTGGGTGAACTGCACGGCGCCATCGACATGGAGCGCGGCGCCAAGATCTCCGGCTCCCGGTTCTACGTGCTGACGGGCATCGGGGCCCAGCTCGAGATCGCGTTGCTGAACCTGGCGATGAGCAAGGCGGCCGAATGGGGCTTCACGCCGATGATCCCGCCGGCGCTGGTGCGCCCGTCGGCGATGGAGGGCACCGGCTTCCTCGGCCAGGCCGCGCAGGACGTCTACCACCTGCCGGCAGACGACCTCTACCTCGTGGGCACCTCCGAGGTGGCGCTGGCCGCCTACCACTCCGACGAGATCCTCGAGGCCGACACGCTCCCGCGCCGCTACGTCGCCTACTCGCCGTGTTTCCGCCGTGAGGCCGGCTCGCACGGCAAGGACACGCGCGGCATCTTCCGCGTGCACTGGTTCGACAAGGTGGAGATGTTCGTCCACTGCGACCCGGCGGACGCGGAGGAGTGGCACCAGAAGCTGTTGGGCTACGAGAAGGACTTCCTCACCGCGCTCGAGGTGCCGTTCCAGGTGCTAGACGTCGCCTCCGGTGACCTCGGCCTGAGCGCCGCCCGGAAGTACGACTGCTACGCGTGGCTGCCCACCCAGAACAGGTACCGCGAGGTCACCTCCACGTCGAACTGCACCGAGTTCCAGGCCCGCCGCCTCGGCATCCGCGCTCGTTTCGACGACGGCGTGCGCCCCGTCGCGACGCTCAACGGCACCCTCTGCGCGATGACCCGCATCATCATCATGCTGCTGGAGAACCACCAGCAGGCCGACGGCTCGATCCACGTGCCGGAGGCCCTGCGCCCGTTCCTCGGCGGCCGCGAGGCCCTCGTCCCCTGAGCGTCCGGTCCCTGAGCGTCACCTGCGAGCTGGTCCCTGAGCGTCGCCTACGAGCTGGTCCCTGAGCGTCGCCTACGAGCTTGCGAGTCAGCGACGACGAAGGGCCCACCGTCGTCGGACTCCTCGCGTTTCGCCTCCGTCTACCGCTTGTTCACCCGGCAGTGGCATGCTTGATCGGGTAACACATCAAGCAACCAGGCGTCCCTGAAGGCAGGGAAGAGAGGCAACGCCATGGAATTCACACCACAACTTGTTGCGCTGGACATCGACGGCACGCTCGTCGACGCATTCGGCGTGATGCCGGCCGAGGTGCGCGCCGCAGTGCGCCGGGCCGTTGACCGGGGGGTCACCGTCGTCCTGTCGACCGGCCGCTCGTGGCTGGCCACGCAGCCCATCGCCGACCACCTGGAGCTGCCGGACGGCTGGCACGTGTCGGCCAACGGCGCGATGGTGGTCACCTACCCCGAGTTGGAGATCCGCCACGAGACGCGGTTCGACCCGGCAGACGTGATCCGTCAGGTCACGCAAATCGCGCCGCACGCGCGCATCGCCGTCCAGGACGGGCTGCACTGGCGGGTGTCGCAGGAGTTCCCACCCGGCGAGCTGCTGGGCAACGTCGAGGTGGTGCCGGTCGAGCAGTTGGCCACCGAGGAGGTCTCACGCGTGATCATCCGTGACCCTGAGACCACCGAGGAGGCGTTCAGCGAGATGGTCGGCAAGTTGGGCCTCCAGGAGGTCGCGTACTTCGTGGGCTGGTCCGCCTGGCTGGACATCGCGCCGAAGGGGATCGACAAGGCGTTCGGGCTCGAGATGGTCTGCAAGAACCTCGGCATCGGCCGTGAGTCGGTACTGGCGATCGGCGACGGCCGCAACGACATCGAGATGCTCGAATGGGCCGGACGGGGAGTCGCCATGGGCGACGCACCCGACGAGGTCAAGGCCGCTGCAGATGCGGTGACCGGCGGCTTCGAGGAACTCGGCGTCGTCGAGGAGCTCAACCTCTGGTTCCCCGTCCTGGAGACCGAGGGCGCTGCCTGACCCTGGCTCGAGCCCCCGCGACGGGGGAGCGGGCTCGGTGTCGAAACCACCCGGACAGGAAGAAAGGGCCACCCTTGGGGGAGAGGGCGGCCCTTTCGGTCTGTGGGGGCGTCAGGCGGCGGCGACCCGGCGGGTGCCGCGCTTGACGTCGTTGGCGACGGCCATGATCTGGGCCGGCGTCGGGTTCTTCTTCTGGACCGGGCGGGCAACTCCGCCCTCGGCCTCGATGCGGCGCAGGTGACGCTTCACCGTGGACACCGAGCAGCCGACCTTCGCGGCGATGGCGCTCAGCGGCTGGTCGGGGTTGGCGGCGCGCATCCGGTGGATCTCGTAGCGGTCGAACTGGCGGCCGGAGTTGACGCCGGCGAACGTGTCGAAGTCCTCAGCGGCGACGGTGACGCCCAGCCGGGCGCGGATCTCCTGGCGCTGACGCTTGGTGGTGCCCGCGACGAAGCCGGAGACGTCGAACTTCACGACGGCCTCGGTGAGGCACTGGGCGAGCAGCGGGCAACCGGCGCACATCTTCTCTGCCTGCGAGCGCAGCATCTGCTGTTCGCGGCGTTCGCCGCGCGATGTCGGCGCGGTGCCGTCGTCGAGCAGCGGGTGCAGGTACACGTTCGAGTAGGCCACGCAGGCGGTGGTCGGTTCAGTCATGTCAGCCCTTCCGTAGATCCCCTGTAGGAGTGCTGGTTCAAGACTGTCGGTAAAGCGCCGTCGATGGGGGCCTGAGGCGTGGGGGGATCTACCCGTCTTTGCTGGGTATCCGGCGTGGGTGGGTCTGAGTACCGATGCTCAGTGAAGGTGCTCGGCTTACTCGGTCACAACGCGGTCAAATGCGTCTGACAAGGGCGGCAGTGCACTGTTCCCCTTGGCGATGACTCGTGCCGGGGTGAGTACTCATAGGATGTCGCCGTGTCCTATAGAGAGTCTGCCACCCACCCCGGGTCACGTTGGGCCGGGGTCGGTTTGGTCGCGTTGCTGGCCGCCGACGTCGCCATCCTCGCGAGGGCCTGGTGGATGAGCGCGCGGGGCCTGGACCTCACCGACGAGGGCATGTACCTCACCTGGATGACGTCGCCATGGGACTGGCCATGGGCCAGTACCCAGTTCGCCTTCTTCTTCCACCCGTTGTGGGAGCTCCTGGGGCAGGACCTCGTCCTGACGCGGCGGATCACCGTCGCCCTGCTGCTCCTGGCGGGGGCTGGCTTCTTCGCCGCGGTGCTGCGTCGGGCCTTCGGCCTGGGGCGGGCCCGCAGCTTGTTGACGGGTGCGCTGTTGGCGCCGTCGGTGCTGCTGGCGGTCGGATCGCAGTCGGTGTTCTTCACGCCCAGCTACAACATGCTGGGGATGTTCGGGCTGTTGGCGGCCGGGGCAGCGCTGGCCGGCATGCTGCTCCCCGGCCCGCGGGATGCCGGGCGCCACCAGCTGCGCCACTGGCCTTGGGTCCTCCTCGGGCTCGGCGGCGTGCTGTGTTTCGCGTCGCGACCGACGGCGGGCGCCTTGCTGCTCGTCATCGTCATCCTGGCGCTCCTCGTCGCCGGCACCTGGTTCTGGAAGGGGATCGGCATCGCGGCCGGGACGGCGGTGGCCGCGTTCCTGGCCATGGCGCTGGCCATCGACGGCAACCCGGTCACGTTCGTCGAACGCGTGCTGGAGGGCCTGCACCTGTACAGCCTCCAGACGCAGCGCTCTGCACTCGATGCCCTGGTCAACACCTTCACCTACGACCTGAACTGGCAGCAGGCCGACATCGTCTGGGGAGCCGGCCTCGCCGTACTCCTCGCCGCCGCGGTGCTACTGCGCCGGGCCGGCCGCCTCGCTCCCGCAGCGCTGGTGGCCGTCTGCGTCGCGGCGGCAGGCGCCGCCGTGTGGGCGGGGGTCGCTGGCGCGACCCCTCTGACGGGCCGTGTCGGGCGCTCGGCCACCGTCGCGTTCTTCCTGTGGGCCGGGGTCACCGTCGCCTCGCTCGTGGCCGCTCGAGGGATGGGTCGCCGCGCGGTCGCCGCCGTCGGCGCACTCTGGCTCCTCCCGTTTGCCTACGCCTTCGCCACGCACTACAGCACCGTCGCCCTGGCCGGCTCCGCCGCGTTCTGCTGGCTGGCGAGCTCGTTGGTCGGAGTGGGCGCCGTCGCGAAGGGCGAGCGCTCGCTGCCGGCCGTCGGGGCCGTGTGGCTGCTGGCCACCGTGCTGTGCCTCAACGCAGCCGCCGGTGCCGCGCCGAGGCAGGAGCCACTGGGGGCCCAGGACGTGCCGTACCCCCTCGCGGGCCGCGGCGACGTCCTGCTGTCGGCCGACATGGCCAGGTACCTCGACTCCGTGGCCGCGTCGATGGCCGACGCGGGGTTCCGCCCGGGCATGCCCGTGTTGGATCTCACCGGCGAGTCCCCGGGACTCGTCTACCACCTGCAGGCCCGCGCCACGGCCGACTCGTGGGTGATCGGCCGCTACCCCGGCTCCAGGGACCGCCTCGCCCGAGAGTTGGCGCTGCACACACCGTGCGAACGCACCGGGGAGTCGTGGCTGCTGGTCAGCCCGGATGGCGCGCGGGCCATCGACCCGGAGGTGCTCGGTGACCTCGGCATCGCGTTCCCGACCGACTACGGGCTCGTGGCCACCGAGGCCGCCCCGAAGCGTTCGGGCGCGTTCACCCTGGAGGTGTGGGCCCCGCGGGAGCCCGCCGACCTGGTGGCCGGATGCCTCAGCGCTCGGCGATAGCGCGCAACGACTCCGGCGGCGTGAAGCTGTGGTCGCCCAGCTCCCGGACCAGTTCGATCAGGCGGAGGGTCGACGAGCGTCGCATGAACGGCGCGGCTCGATCGGGGTCGCGGTGGCGCCGCGGCTCGTAGGTTGTCAGGAACTCTCGGACCGAGTCGACGTCGTCATGCACCCAGTAGACGCCGTCGACACCGTGCAGCATGTCCCACATCGCGGTGCCCTCGAGTTTGTCGCGGTGCAGGATCAGCACGTCGAGGCCCAGGGCGAGGTAGTCGAACATCTTCGTGGGCGTCTCGATGCCGGACTCCCCCACGAACGTCACGCCGCAATCGGTGGCAGACAGGAGCCGCAGCGCCTCCTCCCGCGGGACGCGCGGATGGAGCACGACGTGGGCGCCGAAGTCCTCGGCCTGCGGGGCGCCGATCTGGTGGAACTCCATGTCGGTCCCCGCAATCGCCTTCAGCAGCGAGTCTGGAGGGGTGATCCGGTAGATCTGCCCGGCGTGCGAGAACCGCACCGGTGACCCCGGTTCGCGGTCGAACAGCGGTGGTGACGCGACGCGCTCGTCGAAGCCGTTGGGCACGATCTCGATGCGGGTCTGCGCGCTCCCGCGGACCGTCACGTCCTTGCAGCCCTGGTTGACCACGGTCACCACGTCGGCGTCGAGGTTCCAGCCCGCCTCCAGGTACTCCGCGTCCTTCCTGGCCTCGGCTCCCCACTTGTGTCGGGGGTTGCCGACGAAGGGGTCGCGGTAGTCGAGGATCACCCGGGCGTGCCATGTGCGGCGGGCGAACGCGGCGAAGTCGAAGTAGGGGTACGGGTTGCCGGAGAGGATCACGACGTCGTACTCGTCGTCGCGCGGAGTGAAGTAGCGCTCCAGCGCCCACGTCCAGAAGCCGGCCACCTGACGCGTGTACGGGTAGGGGCGGTTCAATCCGTCCTCGAGCAGGGTGGTGGCGGCCGGGCCCAGGGGGGACCCGTTGACCACGAGATTGCCCGTCCAGAGGTCTGGCACCCGGTGCACGTGGCCGGGGGCGTCGGGCCACGGGGTTGCGACGGCGTAGTCGACGGTCACGGTTCCGCCGGAGAGTTCCTCCATCTGCTCGAACCAGTAGTTGACCCGCTGGACGCCGACGGTGGGGGAGGGGCCGCCGTAGTAGGCGACGAGCAGTACCCGGGTCACCCCCTCGAGGGCCTTGCGGTTCGGCACGGGCGAAGGGGGCGACACGTCCACCAGGGTGGCGTCCTCCAGTTCGCGGACGGGGGCCGGCCAGCTGCGGGTGAAGGCCTCGCCGACGCCGGCGTCGGGAATGAAGAAGCCCTCCGCCGCCGTCATCAGCGCGATGGCCTGCGGCGAGAGCACCGGCTGTTCGGTCAGCAGCACACCGAAGGGCCACCCGCGCGAACCCGCCGCCCACAGGGCCAACTCGGTGAGCCAGTCGTTGGGCGCCACCACCGGCAAGGGGCGCGGCACGTGCTGGCCCAGCCAGTTGAGCACGTAGTTCCACACGGGTGTGGACGTGGCGTCGAGCGACCCGGTGGCGATGTTCATCGTGGGCTGGGGGATGCCGCACAGGACGGGGTTGCCGGTCAGGCGGATGACCTGCGGGTTGTCGGGGTGCCGGGAGACCACCCGCCATCCGCGCGCCAACGACTGCGCGGCGACGGCCGGGTCGTCGGTGAAGACCACCGGGGAGTAGAGCGTCATGCGAAGGTCCTGATCAGCTCGAGTTCGCGGTTGATGGTCGCGTCGAGCCCGCACTGCTGTTCGACGCGGGCCGAGGCGTTGCGGGACATCTCGGGCAGCAGCTGTGGGTGCTCGACGAGGTACCAGATCGCGTCGGCGAACGCTCGGGGGTCGTCCGGCCTGGGCAGGAGGCTGCAGGACCAGTCGGTGTACTCGGGGATGGCGGCCACCGGGTTGGTGATGGTGGCCATGCCGCTGGACATGGCCTCGCCCAGCATGACGCCCTGGGTGTCGTAGCGCGACGGGCACAGGAAGACGCCGTGGTCATAGTGCAGCGCAGCCATCTCCGCGGGGCTGGAGTAGCGGTTCTCGACGGTGACGTTGGGCAGGCCGTGCAGCGTGGCCACCTTGCGCTGGAAGAGTCGGCCGAAGCCGCGGACCGTGAACTGCAGGTCGAAGAACCCGGGGCGGGACTTCAGCAGGTCGATCGCCTTGATCGCGATGTCGTTGCCGTAGTTGCGCTGCTCGAAGCTGCGCATCAGGAGGATGCGGCCCACCTCGTCCGGCCGCCGCTCACGGGGCCGGAACAATGAGGTGTCGATGTGGTTGGGGATGACGTGGGAGTTGACCGCCTCGACGCCGACGTCCCACTGGGAGTTCTGGCGCTGCATCTCCGAGACGAACACGACGGCGGCATCGGGGCAGGCGAAGAGCCCCCGCGCGGCCTGGAAGCGGACGCGGTTGAGTCCGTCCAGGGTGGTTCGTCGCTGGGCCAGGTCGGCCGTCGTGAAGTTGGCGGAGAGCCTGCGGTAGTCGCGCACCTCGTACCCGTGGTACCAGACGATCAGCCTCAGGTCGGGGAGCCGATCCTGCAACATCCCCGAGACGACAGGGCTGGGGGAGTGGGCGAGGACGGGGACGCCGCGGCGCTGCAGGACGTCGAGCGCGGCGGGCAGCTGCTCGGGCTCCGCGACGAAGATCTCCGTGGCCGCGTCGCGGGCCTCGAGGATGCGGGGTCCCTTGCCGGAGGTGTCGATCACGGCGCCCTTGAGGCCCTGGGCGACGTAGGCGTGCACCCGGGAGCGGATGAACTCGCCCCCGTGGCGCCAGGCGCGGGGATAGGTGGGGGCGACCACGGCGAAGTCGAGGTCTTCGGCGAGCAACTGCTCCCAGCGGACGGGTTCAGCCATGCCCGCGCCCGAGTGCCCTCTTCGCCAGCGCACGCACGGGCCGGCTGAGCTGCTTCTTGAGGCGTTCGATGTGGCGCTTCTGGGCGGCGATGGTCTCGAGCGACTCCCGGTTCACCGCCTCCTGTTCGGATAGCTTGTCGCGGAGTTCGTCGTAGGCGATGTCGCGCTCAACCAGCCGCTCGGCGATCACGCGGGCGTCGTCCCTGGCCGAGGCGAGTTCCGCGACCAGGGTCGTCATCTCGCCGCGCATGCCTTCGAGTTCAGCCACGAGTGCCTTCCGCAGCCGTTCATTGTCCTGGGCTGCCTGTTGGAGGGTCACCAAATCCGAATCCACGCGCGGCACTCTACCAGCGGCCCCAGGCCGACGGCCTGGCGCGGCCGGCCGGTCAGTCGGTGCCGGTGTCCATCGAGGCGCGCTCGACGGCCTCGTCGACGTCCGACGGGCCCGTGGCGCCCAGCTCCGCGATCGCCGCGGCTCCGCCGCGCTCCAGCTGCCCGATGAGGTCGGCGTGCCCGGCCAGCAGGGTGCCCTGCTGGGCGTAGAGCTCGAGCTTCTCGCGGGAGTCGGCGATGTCGAGGTTGCGCATGGTCAGCTGCCCGATGCGGTCCGTCGGGCCGAAGGCGGCGTCCTCCACGCGCTCCATCGACAGCTTGTGCGGCTGGTAGCTGAGGTGCGGGCCGCGGGTGTCGAGGATGGTGTAGTCGTCGCCGCGGCGCAGGCGCAGGTCGACCTCGCCCGTGACGGCGGAGGCCACCCAGCGCTGGATCGACTCGCGCAGCATCAGCGACTGCGGGTCCAGCCAGCGGCCTTCGTAGAGCAGACGGCCGAGGCGCAGGCCCTGGCTCTGGTAGTTGGCGAGGGTGTCCTCGTTGTGGATGGCCGAGAGCAGGCGCTCGTAGGCGATCCACAGCAGCGCCATGCCGGGTGCCTCGTAGATGCCGCGCGACTTGGCCTCGATGATGCGGTTCTCGATCTGGTCGCTCATGCCGAGGCCGTGGCGGCCACCGATGGCGTTGGCCTCCATGACGAGCGAGACCGCGTCGTCGAAACGGGTGCCGTTGATGGCAACCGGGCGACCCAGCTCGAAGCGGATCGAGACGTCCTCGGTGTCGATGTCCACCGACGGGTCCCAGTACTTCACACCCATGATGGGCTCGACGGTCTCGAGCGAGACGTCGAGGTCCTCCAGGGTCTTGGCCTCGTGCGTGGCGCCCCAGATGTTGGCGTCCGTGGAGTAGGCCTTCTCCTTGGAGTCGCGGTAGGGGAGGTTGCGCTCGGTGAGCCAGGCGCTCATCTCCGCGCGGCCACCCAGCTGGTGCACGAACTCCTCGTCGAGCCACGGCTTGTAGATGCGCAGCTGCGGGTTGGCCATCAGGCCGTAGCGGTAGAACCGCTCGATGTCGTTGCCCTTGTAGGTGGAGCCGTCGCCCCAGATGAAGACGTTGTCCTCGGCCATTGCGCGCACGAGCAGCGTGCCGGTGACGGCGCGCCCGATCGGCGTGGTGTTGAAGTAGGCCTTGCCCGCGGAGCGGATGTGGAAGGCGCCACACGCGAGGGCGGAGAGGCCCTCGTCGACGAGCTGAGGACGGCAGTCGACCAGGCGGGAAAGCTCAGCGCCGTACTCCAGCGCACGTCCGGGGACGGACTCGATGTCGGGCTCGTCGTACTGACCGATGTCGGCGGTGTAGGTGCAGGGCACAGCACCGGCTTCGCGCATCCAGGCGACGGCGACGGACGTGTCGAGGCCACCGGAGAACGCGATACCGACGCGCTCGCCGACGGGCAGGGAGGTGAGAACTTTAGCCACGGCGCCACTGTAGCCGCACGGGTCGGGGCAGTCGTGCGGCGTCCCACCCATGCGGCGGCGCCTCGGGGTGTGGTGGGGGTTGTGCTTCACTACGCCCCCGTCGTCGCAGACCTTGGGCTGGTCGTCGCAGACCTCAGCCCGTCGTCACAGACGGCCGGTGGTGTCGCAGACCTTGGGCCCGTCGTCGCAGACGGTGGCTTGTCGTTGCAGACGGCCGGTGGTGTCGCAGACAGAGGACTGTCTGCGACGTTGGCTTAGGTCTGCGACGTGGTGAGGGTGGTCCGGGGTCCGACGGTGTGCTTAAGGACCTCTTGGGCTTGGGCCCGTCGTCGCAGACCTTGGGCTGGTCGTCGCAGACCTTGGGCCCGTCGTCGCAGACCTTGGGCTGGTCGTCGCAGACCCTGGGCCCGTCGTCGCAGACGGTGGCTTGTCGTTGCAGACGGCCGGTGGTGTCGCAGACAGAGGACTGTCTGTGACGTGGGCTTGGGTCTGCGACGTGGGCTCCGGTCTGCATCGTTGGCCTAGGTCTGCGACATTGGCCTAAGTCTGCGGCGTGGTTGGCCCTGCCCGACGGCGCGCTCGCTGTCGATCAGGAGCCGGGGCGCACAACGCGAGCGGCAAGTTCCATGCCGGCTCGCATCATTGCGATGAACGTCGCCGGGTTCTTGAGGTCGGCCCACGTCCACCGGATGACGAGGTAGCCCTGGGCACGCAGCCCGTCTTCCCGTCGCTTCTCGGCGAAGACGACCTCGCCCGGATCCTGGTTGGGCTTCAACGTCCGGCCGTACTTCACCTTTCCATCGAACTCGCCGATCAGCCCGAGCTCAGGCCAGAAGAAGTCGACACGGGCCAGTTCACCGTGGGACGTCAACTCAACCTGTAGTTGCGGCATCGGCAGGCCGCTCTGGCTCAACAACCACCGACTGATCGACTCACCCGCACTTTCAGATAGCCCGTCCAGTAATCCCACCACCCGCCGGGCCTGCCTGATGCCCGGTCTCTTGGCTGCGCGGATGAGTTGGAGATCCAGCTCGTGCTCGCTGAGTCCTGCCCTGAGTGCGGCGTCGCCGGCTGCCAGCGCCCACTCGGGCGGCTCATGTCGCGCCAGATCGACGACGGTGCGGCCCAGGTTGGTCACCTTTAGATCCCCGATCTTGACGATCTCGTCCTCCTGCACGGGGCACGAGTAGAGGTGCACGTCGCGGTCGTTTCGCCCGCCCGAGGTGCGAGTGCGCGTCAGGTGGACCGTCTCGCTGGCCTTCCGTCGTACGGGCAGCTGGTGGAGGAGGGCCGCGGAAGCATGGCTGACAACGGACTTGGGTGAGCATGCCTTGACTCCCGCGTCGATCCGGGCTCGGTTCGCGTTGGTCGATTGGGTGAACGCGCCGCGACGAAGTCGGGTGAGGGCGCCGGAGACGATTGCTTGGGGGACCTCGGCTTCCTTCCAGCCCTGCTCGAAGAGTTCCTGCATGGTGAAGATGTGTCGCATGCCATCACCTTTGGCAAAACCCCCCGGGATTTTCGATGCCCAAGGCAATCTGTGGATAACTCCGGGTGGTCGTCGACGGCGGCCCGGACAGATCTCGCGGCCTCCTCGGGCACGTTGCAGACGGCCGGTGGTGTCGCAGACGGAGGAGTGTCTGCGAGGACGCCTCGGGTCTGCGACGGTGGGCGAAGGTCTGCGAGGACGCCGAAGGTCTGCGACGGTGAGGGCCGAGCCTCTGGTTCGGGCGCGAGCCGCCGTCGGGGAGGGGTTTGGAATCACGTTGCAGACGGCCGGTGGTGTCGCAGACGGAGGAGTGTCTGCGAGGACGCCTCGGGTCTGCGACGGTGGGCGAAGGTCTGCGAGGACGCGCAAGGTCTGCGACGGTGAGGGCCGAGCCTCTGGGTCGGGCGCGAGCCGCCGTCGGGGGAGGTGCTTGGAATCACGTTGCAGACGGCCGGTGGTTCGCAGACGGAGGAGTGTCTGCGAGGACGCCTCGGGTCTGCGACGGTGGGCGAAGGTCTGCGAGGACGCCCCAGGTCTGCGAGGACGCCTCGGGTCTGCGACGGTGGGCCAAGATCTGCGAGGACGCCCAACGTCTGCGACGGTGGGCCAGTCTGCGACGGGCGGCAATGCGCCGACACGGGGGAGGAGCAGGTCAGAAGGTAGGATGCACGCCAGTACCGTCGGCCAGGCTGGAGGACAGGCATGCAGCGACCCCATGCTGTGATCGCGCTACCCAACAACATCGAGATCGACGCCCGGGCACAGCGCAACGCGCTGGCACTGGTCGCGGCGGGTTATCGCGTCACCATGGTCGGCTTCGGCACGGGCATCCCCAACGAGGGCGTCATCGCCGGCGTCCCGTACGTCCTCTGCCAGGCCAAGCCGAAGAGCGGCGGGCCGGCCCCGGCCACCGGCCCCAAGCCGCCGTCGATCCTCTACCGCATCGTCCGCAAGCTGTTCCACCTCGCGCTGCGTCGCCGCCCGCCGCAGAAGGTGGCCAAGGCCATCGCGCGCGTCGAGGAGACGGCTGGCGCCGTGGTGAAGCAGGCCAACAGGCGACTCGTGCGGCCCGCCCAGGGCCTCGTCACGAAGACGGCGCAGAAGGTCAACCCGCCCAAGGACGACCCCAACGCCCCGTTCGACTGGCGCGCCGCGCTCCCGCACGTGCCCGTCATGACGGAGGCGCTGCGCGACGTCATCGCCGGCCTCGAGCCCGACGTCATCGTCACCGACGTCCACCTGCTCCCCATGGGCGCCGAGGTGGCCGACATCCAGCGCGCCAAGGGCAAGCAGATGGGCCTCCTGTACGACGCCCGCGAGTACGTCTACGGCCTGGCCAGCGACGACCCCAACATCACCAAGGGCTTCCCGGCGCTCGAGACCGAGGCCATGCCGAAGGTCGACGCCACGGTCACCGTCTGCCAGCCCATCGCCGAGTTCCTCGCGGAGCAGTACCACCTCGACGAGGTGCCGCCGCTGGTCCCCAACGCCCCCATCGGCAACCTGCCGGAGACGGGCAAGACGCTCACCATCCGCGACTTCCTCCACATCGACGACGACACCCCGCTGCTCGTCTACGCCGGCGGCCTCAGCTACCACCGCGGCGTGCACGACGCCGTCGTGGCGCTGAAGGACCTCCCCGGCGTGCACCTCGCCATCGGGGCGCGCCGGGAGAGTTCGTACACCGACGAGCTCGAGGCCATCGCCACCACCCACGGCGTGCGTGACCGCGTCCACTTCGTCCCGTTCGCCCCCACGCACGAGGTGGACGAGTACCTCTCGTCGGGCACCGCCGCGATCATGCCGTTCCTCCCCGTGGGCAACCACAACTGGGCGGCGCCCAACAAGTACTTCGAGTCGGTGCAGGCCCGCCTGCCCATCCTCACCTCCAACATGGACTGGCTCTCCGAGCGCGTCACCACGCTGGGCATCGGTGAGGTGTTCAAGCACTCCAACCCGCCGTCGATCGTCGAGGCCGCCACGAAGCTGCTGAACAACCTGGAGCACTACCGCGCCAACCTGACCGACGAGGTCGTCGCCGAGCACACGTTCGAGCACTTCGAGCACGTGATCGTCGACGTGGCCAAGCGCATCACCGACCCGGCGCTCCTGCCCGGCCTGCAGCCCACCAAGCTGCACGACAACCTCACCGCCATCCGCAGCGACATGCTCCGGCAGCGAGCCACGCTCGCAGATTCGAAGCTGTTCGAGCCGCGTCCCTGGATCCGCATCGGCTGCGCCAACACCGGGGGCCTGCCCCAGCTGTGGGCCAAGTCCCTCATGCGGGAGTACCCGGAGGCCATCGCCGAGTCGGTCTGGCGGCACCGGGAGCAGTCGCTGACGTTCCCCGTCGACGAGGTCATCACCTACGGCCAGTGGGTCTCGCCCGCGTGGCAGAAGCAGTTGCAGGCCAAGCTCGAGGACCGCGTCACGCACGTGCTCACCGAATCCGGCCGGTCGGTCATCGGCGCGAAGTACGGCGCCCACTTCTACGACGAGGTGGCCTGGTTCGCGCGCAAGGGCATCCGCCAGGGCCTCGTCTTCCACGGCTCCGACATCCGCAACCCCCGCATCCACGCCTCCCTGGAACCGGATTCCCCGTTCAAGGACCCGACGGAGGAGCTCACCGCCATCCTGCAGCGCCAGGTGGAGGACCTCACCCCGCACGTGCTGAGCTTCGACGGCCCCGTGTTCGTCACCACGAACGACCTCCTCGACTACCTCCCGCAGGCCACCTGGCTGCCGGTGGTCGTCGACACCGACGAGTGGCAGACGTCGACGGCGCCGCTGGCGCACGGCGGCAAGCCCGTCGTGTTCCACGTGCCGTCGCGGCGCTCGATCAAGGGCTCGGAGGACGTCGACGCCGTCTGCCGCCAGCTCGAGGCCGAGGGCCACATCGTCTACCGCGGCCTGGGCGAACTGACCCGTGACGAGATGCGCCGCGAGATGCTGGCCGCCGACATCGTCGTCGACCAGATCAGGCTCGGCGACTACGGCATCACCGCCGTCGAGGCCATGTCCGGCAGCCGCGTGGTGGTGGGCCACGTCGCAGACCGGGTGCGCCAGCGGATCAAGGACGAGGTGCCCGTCGTCGAGGCCACGTCGCAGACGCTGCGCGACGTGCTGCTCCAGGTGGCCGCAGACCCGGCCCGGGCAGCGGTCCTCGGCAACCAGGGCCGCGAGTACGCCACGCGCTGGCACGACGGCCGCCACAGCGCCGACGTGCTGGCCGACTTCATGGGGCTGTCCAAGCCGGTCCGCTGATGAAGATCCTCATGCTGGTGGCCACCTCCGTGGCCACGGACACCCGGGTGCTGCGCGAGGCCCGCACCCTCGTCGACGCCGGGCACACCGTCCACATCATCGGCCGCTCCGTACCGGCCGACTTCGTGCCGGGCGACGGCATCACGGTCTCGTCCGTCGGCACGTCGTCGGTGTTCCGCAGCGAGGGCGGCCCGTCGCTGGCGGGCAGGAAGCTACCCCCGCACCTGAGGTTCGCGCGCTGGCTGCTGCTGCCGGAGCACCGCCGCTCGTCCTTCGGACGCTGGGCCGCCGGCGCCGTCAAGGACGCCCAGGCCCGCGAGTTCGACGTGGTGCACGCCCACGACTTCACTGCCCTCGCCGCCGGCGACCAACTCGCCCGTGAGCGCAAGGTGCCGCTGGTCTACGACTCCCACGAGCTCTGGACCGGCCTGCCGCGCGAGTTCCGCCCCACGCCGCTGGCCGACGCGCGCGAGAAGCGCGTCGAGGCCGAGTGCGGTGGCCGCGCGTCGGCCATCATCACGGTCGGCGACGGCGTGGCCGACGCGCTGAAGGGCGTGCACGGCTGGGACGACGTCACCGTCGTGCGCAACACGTTCCCGCTGCGCGACAGCCACCCGGCGGTGCCGGAGCAGCCCACCGGCCTGGTCTACGCCGGCCGCATCGCCGCCTACCGCGAACTCGAGACCATCGCCGCGGCGAGCCGCCACGTCGACCTGCCGATCACGCTGTGTGGCCCGGCTGACCAGACGTGGCTCACGTCGTTCGACCCGGGCCGCGTCACCGTGCTCGGCGCCCTGCCGCTGGAGGAGGCGTCGGCGTTGATGTCGGCGGCCGGCCTGTGCCTGGTGACGCACTCCGACAAGTGGACCAACCACTGCCTGGCGCTGCCCAACAAGCTGTTCCACGCCATCAGCCTCGGGTTGCCCGTCGTTGCCACCGATGTCGGCGAACTCGGCAAAGTGGTGCGTCAACACCAACTCGGCACCCTGTACGCGCCCGGCGACGCCGCAGACCTCGCCCGCGCGATCAGGGAGGCCGTTGCTGATTTCCCGCGCTACGTGTGTAATGTCGAGGCGGCACGCCCGGCCCTGTGCTGGGATGCCGACGCCGCCCGCCTGCGGGCCGTCTACGAGAAGCTGGGGTCCGCACAGGCGGACGACCGGGGAGAAGGTTAAGTGGCCAAGGACACTGTTGAGAGGTCCACGCGGCGGGTGTACACCCCGCACAAGGCGGGCATCCCCAACCTGCGCGAGTACTTCACGGAGCTGTGGCACCGCCTCGACTTCGCGAAGGAGATGAGCGACACCAACATCCGGGCCGGCAACACCAACACGTTCCTCGGCCAGGCGTGGCTGGTGCTCAACCCGCTGCTGCTCGCCGCGGTGTACTACCTGCTGGTGATGATCATCGGCGGCGGCAGCAGGCTCGACGCCAACGGTGTGCCGCGCGCCGACTTCCCGCAGATCGCCGGCGGGCTGTTCCTGTTCTTCCTCATCTCGGGCATCGTGCAGGCCTGCGCCACCTCGGTGACCAACGCCGGCTCGCTCATCCTCAACATGAGCTTCCCGAAGCAGTTGCTGATCTTCGCCAACACCTACCTGGCGTTGCGCCGCTTCGTGCCGACCATGGTGGTCTACGCGGCGATCCACCTCCTGTCGGGCAAGCCGATCAGCTGGACGCTGCTGTGGGTCCCGGTCGTCGTGGTCCTCGCGGCACTGATCGGCATGGGCTTGGGCTCCATCATCGCCACGTGGCACGTGTACTTCCGCGACACCGCCAACTTCCTGCCCTACGTCATCCGCATCTGGCTGTACGCCTCGCCGGTGCTCTACACCGGCGAGCAGTTCCTGACCAACCCCATCGGCAACGTCACGGGCGAGTGGATCTTGCTCAACCCCGTCTTCGGCCTCCTGGGCACGTGGGCCGACGCCCTCCACGGCCACAACCCGCCGTGGTACTACGTCGCCACCGCTGCGGCGTGGGCCCTCGTGCTGAGCATCGGCGGCATCCTCTACTTCATCTCGAGGGAGCGTGATTTCGCTGTCCGCCTCTGACGAATCCCAGTTCCTGGAGCGCCAGCCCGGTGCACCCGAGCCGGAGGTCCACGCCTCCGTCGCGCCCCCCACCTCCGACGATGGCGCTGCCATCGTCATCGACGACCTCCACATCACCTACAAGGTGTTCATGGAGCGCAAGAACACGCTCAAGAACGCCATGGTCAAGCGCCTGCGCGGCCAGCAGGTCAACTACCGCGAGGTGCGCGCGCTGCGCGGCGTCACGTTCAACGTCCAGAAGGGCAAGTGCACCGGCGTCATCGGCGCCAACGGCGCGGGCAAGTCCACCCTGATGCGCGCGGTGGCCGGCATCCTGCCGCCGTCGCAGGGGCGCATCGAGATCGACGGCAAGGTCTCGACGCTGCTCGCGCTCGGCGTCGGCTTCAACTCGGCCCTCACCGGCCGCGAGAATGTGGTGCTCGGCGGCCTGGCCGCCGGCCTCACCCGCCAGCAGGTCACGGAGCGGTTCGACGAGATCGCCGACTTCGCCGACCTGGGCGACTTCATCGACATGCCCATGCGCACGTACTCCTCCGGCATGTTCTCGCGGCTCGCGTTCTCCGTCGCCGTGCACATGGACCCCGACATCCTCATCATCGACGAGGCGCTGTCGGCCGGTGACGCGAAGTTCAAGGACCGCGCCAACCAGAAGATGGCCGAGCTCATGGGCCACGCCGGCACCATGCTGCTGGTCTCGCACGCGCTGGGCACCATCCAGGAACTCTCCGACGAGGTGGTCTGGCTGCACAAGGGCAAGCTCATCCGCCGCGGTGACCCGAAGGAAGTGTGCCAGGCGTACCTGGACTTCCTGAAGGTGGGCGACGACTCCATCGTCATGGAGGACTTCTGAGCCTCCGGGTCGGGATCGTCACGACGGGCCACGACGTCGCAGACGCCCGGCTGCACCGCACCGTCGCCGCGCTGCGGCGCGCCGGTTGCGAGGTGCACGTCAGGGGCCTGTCCGCCACCGGCGGGGGCGCGCAGCCCGCGGGCAAGCTGCGGCGCGGCCTGCGGGCGCTGCTCTGGCCGTGGCAGGCCCGCTGCGACGTGCTCCTCACCATCGACCCCGACACCGCGCTGTCGGCGTGGCTGTCGTCGACGGTGTTGCGCCGCCGCTGGGTGGCGGACGTGCACGAGGACTACCGCGAACTGCTGCGCGACCGCGCCTGGGTGCCGGGGCCGCTGCTCGCGGTGCTGCGCGGGGCCGTGTCCGTCCTGAACTCGATCATCACCCGGGCAGACCTGGTGCTGGTGGCCGACGACCACGTGCCGCCGCGCCACGCCCGTCGTCGCTTCGTGATGCGCAACGTGCCCGACGTGACGCTCCTGCCCCCGATGCCTGCCGGCTCAACCAGCGTGGCGGCGGTCGGCTCGGCCCGGGCGCCGCGCGCGGTCTACATCGGCGACAACCGCACCACCCGCGGCCTCCGCGACATGGTCGAGGCCGTCGCCGCCACCGTCGACGACCCCATGGCGTGGCGACTCGACCTCGTCGGCCCTGTCGCCACCTCGGACCGCGACTGGCTCGACGAACGCCTCGCGCGCCCGGATGCGCGCCTCGTCACCTGGCACGACCGCCAACCGCCGACGGAGGCGTGGCGCATCGCGGCCGGGGCCGACGTCGGCCTCTGCCTCCTCGCCGACACCCCCGCCTTCCGCGACGCCATGCCCTCCAAGGTCTACGAATACCTCGCCATGGGCATGCCGACCGTCGCCACGCCGCTGCCCCGCGTCCGCGAACTCATCGAGGGGACGGGCGCAGGCGTGATCGTCGACGGCGTGCCCGCCGTCGTGGAGGCGCTCCGCGCGTACGCCCGGGACGCCGCCCACCGACAGGCCCTCATCGCCAACGCCCGCGCGGCGGGCGAGGAACTGCGCGAGCGCCCGAGCCCCTACGACGAGGCTGCCGGGCTGATCGCCGGGCTCGCGGCATACTGACCCCATGACCAGGCCACGCTTCCCGCAGTTCGTCTACGGCGCCGGCCAGGAGCCGGACGCGCGGTTCTCGATGGCCAACGAGCGCACCTACCTCGCGTGGATCCGCACCTCGCTGGCGCTGCTGGCCGGCGGCATCGCGCTCGAGGTGCTCGGCCTCGGCATCCACGACGGCTTCCGCATCGCCGCGTCGCTCATCCTGCTGACCGCCGGCACGGTCGCCGCGCCGCTGGGCTGGTGGAGCTGGGCACGCTACGAGAAGGCCCTCCGGCAGGGGCAGCCGCTGCCGTCGACCTTCTTCGCCCTGCCGGTGGCCGCCGTCGTGGGGCTGGTGGGCGTGCTGGTGCTGCTGGGCTTCCTGCTGGCATGAGCGTCTTCGACCCGGGCCTCCAGCCCGAACGCACCGGCCTGGCGTGGCAGCGCACCTGCCTGGCGCTGGGCATCGGGGCGCTGGTCTACGCCCGCATCGCCGCCACCACCGTCGGCGGCTGGGCCTGGGCGTTGGCGGGCGCGGGCATGCTGACCGCGCTCGTCCTCGGGTTCGCGTCCAGGCGCCGGTACCGCTACACGCACCGCTCCCTGACCTCCGGCGTGGTGAAGTTGCCCGACGGCGCGCTTCCCGCGGCACTGGCCCTGGCCATCCTCGCGGGCGGGGCCGTCGTGCTGGTGCTCACCGTTGTCACGGCCGTCTCGTAGCACTCATGGTCACTGACGGCAGCCGGGTGCAGGTGCGGGACGCGCAGCCGGTATGCTCGCTTCCAGCGATATCGCTCTTGACTGAGCTGTCGAAGTGCTCGCACTGAGCTTGTCGAACGTGAAGGGACCCAAGCATGGTTCGCATCCAGGATTCGGCGGACGTCTCACCCGACGCCGTCATCGGGGAGGGCTCCTCCATCTGGCACCTGGCCCAGGTGCGGGAGAAGGCCGTCCTCGGTGAGAACTGCATCGTCGGGCGCGGCGCCTACGTCGGAACCGGCGTGCAGATGGGCAACAACTGCAAGCTCCAGAACTACGCACTGGTCTACGAACCGGCAGTGCTGGAGGACGGCGTGTTCGTCGGCCCCGCCGTCGTGTTCACCAACGACTACTACCCCCGCGCCATCGACCCCGAGGGCAAGCTGAAGCGCGGCGACGACTGGGAGCCCGTGGGCGTGACCTGCAAGCAGGGCTCCTCCATCGGTGCGCGCGCCGTGTGCGTGGCCCCGGTCACGATCGGCCGCTGGGCCATGGTGGCCGCCGGCGCCGTCGTGGTGAAGGACGTGCCTGACTTCGCGCTGGTGGCCGGTGTGCCCGCCAAGCGCATCCGCTGGGTCGGCCGCGCGGGCGTGCCGCTCGAGGCGGGCGACGCCGAAGGCCTGTGGGTGTGCCCGCAGACCGGCGACAAGTACCAAGAACAAGACGACAACACTCTCGTGGAGGTTTCTTAAGTGAACGACTTCATCCCACCCGCCAAGCCGATCGTCGGCGACGAGGAGCGCGAGGCGGTTGACCGTGTGCTGCGCTCGGGCATGCTCGCGCAGGGTCCTGAGGTCAAGGCCTTCGAGGAGGAGTTCTCGGCGCACTTCGGCCTGGGCCGTGCGTGTGTGGCCGTGAACTCGGGTACCTCGGGTCTGCACCTGGGTCTGCTGAGCTCGGGCATCGGCGCGGGCGACGAGGTGATCGTCCCGTCGTTCACGTTCGCGGCGACGGCGAACTCGGTGGCGTTGACCGGTGCGACGCCGGTGTTCGCCGACATCGCGCTCGACGATTTCACGCTGGATCCGGCGTCCGTCGAGGCGTCGATCACTGAGCGCACGAAGGCGATCATGCCGGTGCACCTGTACGGTCACCCGGCGAAGATGGCTGAGTTGCAGGCGATCGCCGACAAGCATGGCCTGATGTTGTTCGAGGATGCGGCGCAGGCGCATGGCGCGTCGCTGAACGGTACGCCGGTGGGCGCGTTCGGCACGTTCGCGATGTTCTCGCTGTACCCGACGAAGAACATGACCTCGGGTGAGGGTGGCATGGTCTCGGCCGCCAACGACGAGGTGGAGCGCAACCTGCGGCTGTACCGCAACCAGGGCATGTTGCAGCAGTACCACAACGAGGTCGTGGGCCTGAACAACCGCATGACCGACATCCATGCCGCGATCGGGCGGGTGCAGTTGACGAAGGTCAACGCCTGGACCGAGCAGCGTCAGAGCAACGCGGCGTTCCTGTCGTCGAACCTGGAGGGCGTGGTGACGCCGCCGGTGGCCGACGGCGCGGTGCACGTGTACCACCAGTACACGATCCGGGTGGCGGAGGACCGTGACGGTCTGGCGAAGGCGTTGAAGGACGAGTACAACGTGGGTTCGGGCATGTTCTACCCGGTGCCGAACCACCGTCTGAAGCCGTTCCAGGCTGATGTCGACCTGGCGAACACGGAGCAGGCGGCGCTGGAGTGCCTGTCGCTGCCGGTGCACCCGTCGCTGTCGCAGGACGACCTGGAGCGGATCGTGACCGCGGTCAACGCGCTGGCGAAGGTGGGTGCGTGACGGTGGGGAACCTGCGTGCGGGCCTGATCGGCCTGGGGTCGATGGGGCGTCACCATGCCCGTAACCTTCGGGCCATCGACGGCGTGGACCTGGTGGCCGTGGCGGATCCGGGCGGTGACCCGTTCGGGGTGGCCGGTGACCTGGAGGTGCTGCCGAGCGTCGAGGCGCTGATCGAGCAGAAGCCCGACTACGTCGTGGTCGCGACGCCGACGGTGTACCACGAGGAGATCGGTTTGGCGTTGGCCGGGGCCGGTATCCATGCGCTGGTCGAGAAGCCGCTGGCTGCCGACACCGGTGCCGCGCGTCGGCTGGCCGAGGCGTTCGCGTCGAAGGGCCTCATTGGTGCCACCGGTCACATCGAGCGGTACAACCCGGCGCTGCAGGAACTGCGCAAGCGGTTGGAGCACGGTGACCTGGGGGACCTGTACCAGATCTGCACCCGTCGTCAGGGGCCGTTCCCGGCCCGGATCGCCGACGTCGGCGTGGTGAAGGACCTCGCGTCGCACGACATCGACCTGACCGCGTGGGTGACCCAGCGCAAGTTCGAGCTGGTGGCGGCCCGCACGATGAGCAAGGCCGGCCGCGAGTACGAGGACATGGTCTCGGCCACCTGCCAGCTCGAGGGTGGGTTGATGTCGAACCACCTCGTCAACTGGTTGACGCCCACCAAGGAGCGCCTCACGATCGTGACCGGCGAGAAGGGCATGTTCGTGGCCGACACGCTGACGGCGGACCTGACGTTCTACGCCAACGGCAGCGTGCAGACCACGTGGGCAGACATCGCGCAGTTCCGCGGCGTCTCGGAGGGTGACGTCACCCGTTTCGCGATCCCGAAGCCAGAGCCGCTGCGCACCGAGCACGAACAGTTCCGCGACGCGGTGCTCGGGCTGGAGGCCGACATCGTGACGATGGAGCAGGGCGCCCGCGTCGTCGAGGTGTGCGAGGCGATGATCGAGTCCGCCAAGACGGGCCAGTTCATCACCGTCTCGTAACGGGACAGGCATCGGAAGAGGATGGTCGCGGCACGTCGCCGCGGCCACCCTCAGTCGTCTACCGGGACGAGGGCCACGTGGTCAGGGAGCCCGTAGTAGATGCGCAGCGTGGGCAGGTAGCCCGACACGAACGCGCGAGGGTAGGTCATCTCCGGGTGGGGCAGTCGGTGCGGCACCGCGACCTCCACGGGTGCGTCCGCGTCGACGGCGGCCTCGATCGGCCCGACGATGCGGCCCTCCACGAAGCGCTCGTTCTCCCGGACACCGCGCAGGGTCGCGTCGAACCAGACGGCCGACGGCACCACGAGCAGCAGCGCGAGGCCGCCGGCGACCCGACGGTTGGCCCGCCGTCCGACCGTGAGGCGGGCCAGCGCCGCCGCCACGGTGAGCGCCAGCAGCGCGAGCGGCATCAGGTGGACCCGCGTGTTGGCGACCCCGGACGCGAAGACGAACACGCAGGACCCCGCGAAGCCCAGCCAGGCGAGGGCGGTGGCGGTGCCCAGCCGTCGGGCCGAGAGCGTCAGCGCGACGCCGACCGCAGCCATCGCCAGGACCATCAGGGCGAACACCACCGCCATCAGGGGCAGCCGGCCGCTCGGGAACTCATCGAGCGACAGTGAGGGCACGCGGATGCGGAACATGCCGGCGACCACGAAGAACGCCGCGGCGATCGCCGCCGCCCCGGCGAGGAACCACCTCTCCCACCGGGGCAGTTCCTGACGCATCGCGGTGGCTGCCAGCAGCGCCACGACGGCGAACCACAGCGGCCATCCCCGCGTGAGCAGCATCGACGCCGAGACCGACGTGCCGTGGAGGACGCGCTCCACCACCGTCGCCTCACCCACGACCCGCCCCGAGCGGAGCCAGAGCCCGGGCGAGGACATGTGCACGACGAAGGCCACCACCGCACAGGCCACGAGGAACCAGGACTTGGCGCCCAGGCGTAGCCGGCCGAGGGCCACCACCCCCACGGCGACGGCCAGGCTGGCGGTCGAGGAGACCTCTTGCATGGCGTCGGCCAGGAGGATCGCCACACCGGCGAGGGCGACGGTGGGCCAACCCACCGTCGACCCGGTGAGCAGCCGCTGGTGGACGCCGATGGCCAGCGCCAGCAGCCCCAGCGGGGCCACGTAGTTGACCGCGCCGGCAGCCCAGAAGATGCCGTCGCCGAACATGCCCGGCGCCAGCCAGCAGACCACCGGGAGGACGCCCAGCCCGACGGCGAGGGTCCAGCCCTGCCGGGCTGGGTGGCGGCCGACGGCGGCCCAGCCCAGCCCGAGGCCCGTGGCGGTCAGCATGAATGGCGCGAACAGCGGGTAGAACCACTCGCCGGGGCGGAGCAGCAGCCGGAGGACCGCGTCCGAGAGTCGCCCGTTGCGTCGCGCCCAGTCGTCGACCAGGGAGTCCCACCAGTAGTCGGGCGTGAACGTGCCACGCGGGTGGCCCGGGTCCGCGAGGAAGGCGTAGTCGTCGCCCGCCAGGAACCAGTGCCGGAAGAGCCATCCCCAGGCGGCCACGCTGAGGAGGGCGATGCCGACGATCACGAGTCGTCCACCCCACCGCACGTCCCGCTGCACGGTTTGCGAAGTCATGCCAGGCCCCCTCTGGTCGCTACCCCCGCAGGCTAACCCATCGAGGGCCCGCCGACGTTCCGCACGATGCCCTCGCGTCGCCGCACCCCACCCCGTGGCGAGGGTGGGGTAGCCGTGTCGCAGGGCGTCGAGGCCGGCCAACCGCGCGGCGGGCTGTATGGTGTGGCGGAACATGGCTGGTCGGGGCAGTCGAGAGGAACGGGGGGCCGCGGTGGCGGGGATCTTCATGTCGGGCGGATGCGTGATTCGCGACACCTTCGAGCAGTTGAAGCATGAACACGAGTTGACGGGGTACGTGGCTCGCCAGTCGCTCATCAGCGCGGCGTCGGCCCCGACTGCGCTGGGCACGGACTTCGAGCCCAAGGGCTTCGAGGACCGGCAGGTGCTCGGCGACCTCACGTCGTCGCTGTTCGGCCGGATCGAGGAGGTGCACGCCACCACCGACCTCCTGGTGCTCGACCTGCTCGTCGAACGGCTCGGCGTCGTCGCACTGCCCGACGGCACCCACGTGACCCGCACCCCGCACCTGAACCGAACCGGCATCCTCGGCGACCTCTTCGCCTCCTCCCCGATGATCAAGCTGGGCACCCGGGAACACTTCGACCTCTGGCGCCCGGCCGCCCAACAACTGGTGGACCTGCTGAGGTCCTTGGGGATGCTCGAGCGCACGATGCTCCTGGAGACCCCGTTCGCCACCACCACCATCACGGGCACCCCCGTGAAGCCCTACGCGGGGTGGACGCCCGAGATCGTCGTCGCCAAGTACTCGATCTACTACGGGTTCCTGCGCGACGCCGGCGTGCCGAGCGTGCGCATCCCCGACGAGCTGGTGGTCTCGGACGACAACCACAAGTGGGGCGCATCGCCGTTCCACTACGCCCCGGAGACCCACGACTGGCTGCGCGACACCATCCGCGCCGCCCTCACGGTGTCGCCTGCGGGCCCCCCGCTGGTTCCCGCTGCGTAGCCCCATCCTCCGACGCTGTAGGCTGTGGCCTGTGTCCGGCGAGGGCCGGAGTGTGAGGAGAATCTCAGGTGAAGATCACCGTCGTAGCGCTGGGGAAGATCGGTCTGCCGCTTGCCGTGCAGTTCGCGGATGCCGGGCATGAGGTCATCGGCGCGGACGTGCAGCAGGGCGTGGTCGACCTGGTCAACGCCGCCACCGAGCCGTTCCCGGGGGAGGCCCACCTGCAGGAGAAGCTGTCCGAGTTGGTGCCCGCCGGCCGGTTGCGCGCCACCACCGACACCTCGGCCGCCGTGGCGGAGTCCGAGGCCGTGGTCGTGGTGGTGCCGCTGTTCGTCAATGCCGAGGGCGTCCCGGACTTCGAGTGGATGGACGACGCCACGCGCTCGATCGCTGCGGGGCTGAAGCCGGGCACGCTGGTGTCGTACGAGACCACGCTGCCCGTGGGCACCACCCGCAACCGGTGGAAGGGCATGCTCGAGGAGGGCTCGGGCCTGACCGAGGGTCAGGACTTCCACCTGGTGTTCTCCCCGGAGCGGGTGCTGACCGGCCGGGTGTTCGAGGACCTACGCAAGTACCCCAAGCTGATCGGTGGCCTGTCCGAGGAGGGCGCCCGCCGCGCGAAGGACTTCTACGAGGCCGTCCTGACGTTCGACGAGCGCCCGGACCTGCCGCGCGGCAACGGCGTGTGGGACCTGGGCTCGGCTGAGGCTGCCGAGATGGCCAAGCTGGCCGAGACCACCTACCGCGACGTGAACATCGGCCTGGCCAACGAGTTCGCAAAGTTCGCCGGCAAGAACGGCATCGACGTCTACCAGGTCATCGAGGCCTCCAACTCGCAGCCCTACTCCCACATCCACCGCCCGGGCATCGCGGTGGGCGGCCACTGCATCCCGATCTACCCGCGGCTGTACCTGTGGACCGACCCCGACGCCACCGTCGTGGAGACCGCCCGCAAGGCCAACGCCGGGATGCCCGCCTACGCGGTGCAGATGCTGGCAGACGCCGTGGGCGACCTCAACGGCAAGCGGGTCGCGGTGCTCGGTGCCTCCTACCGTGGCGGCGTGAAGGAGACGGCGTTCTCCGGCGTGTTCCCCGTGGTGGCGGAGCTGCGTGAGCGCGGCGCCGAGGTGGGCGTGCACGACCCGATGTACACCGACGAGGAACTGGCCAGGTACGGGTTCGCTCCGTACCACCTGGGCGAGCAGGCGGACTACGCCGTGGTGCAGACCGACCACGTCGAGTACCGCACCCTGAGCAAGGACGACCTGCCCGGCGTCTCCGTGATCGTCGACGGCCGCCGCAGCCTCGACCCGGTCGACTTCCCGGGCGTCGACATCCACGTCATCGGCCTGGGCTGATCCGCGCTGGTTGAGCCCGTTTCGCTCCTCGAACAAGTCGAAACCCCCGGGGGTTCCTGCAACCTGGATTCAGGTGGTGGGAACGCTTGGGGGTTTCGTCGCGCTCGCGCTGCTCGTTCCTCGCAGGCGACCGGCTCAACCAGCGAAGGCGACCGGCTCGACCAGCGAAGGCGACCGGCTCAGCCGGCGAAGTTGAGCAGGGCCTCGATCACGCGCTCCGACGCCTTGCCGTCACCGTAGGGCTGGCCCTGGTCGCCGGTGGGGGCGGGGCGCACGATGACGTCGGAGAGTTGCGCCAGCTCGGGGTCGAGGATGTTCCACCCGTCGTCGAGCGTCTCGGTCCATTCGGTCTCGGTGCGGATGGTGGTGGTGGGGGTGCCGAGGAGGAACGCCTCCTTCTGCAGGCCGCCGGAATCCGTGACGACGCCGGAGGCGGCCATGACGGCGCGCACCATCTGCGGGTAGGCCAGCGGCTCGACGGCGAACAGTGAGCCGTTCGACAGCGACAGCCCGTGCTTCTTGGCCAGCGCCACCAGCCGCGGGTGCGCCAGCAGCACCACGGGCACGGGGGCGGCCTTCAGGGCTTCGAGGATGGCGCGGAGGCGGTCGGGGTCGTCGGTGTTGTCGGCCCGGTGGATGGTGGCCAGCGCGAACGGCTGCGACGGGTCCACCTGCGCGGGCAGCTGCGGGGCGTCGTCGGCCACGGCATCGCGGGTGGCCAGGCACACGTCGGTCATCACGTCGCCGACGAGCAGGGCGCGGTGGGCCAGGCCCTCCTTGGCGAGGTTGTCCATGCCCACCTGCGTCGGCACCAGCAGCAGGTCCGACAGGTGGTCGGTGATGATGCGGTTGTGTTCCTCGGGCATGCGGCGGTTGAACGAGCGCAGGCCCGATTCGAGGTGCGCCAGCTTCACGTGCATCTTGACCGCAGCCATCGCGGCCGCGGCGGTGGAGTTGGTGTCGCCGTAGGCCAGCACCCAGTCTGGCTGGTACTTCTCCAGCACCGCGTCCATCTCCGAGAGCATCGCGCCGGTCTGCCGGCCGTGCGTGCCCGAGCCCACCCCCAAGTGGGCATCGGGGGCGGGGATGCCCAGGTCGCGGAAGAAGACGTCCGACAGCAAGGGGTCGTAGTGCTGCCCCGTGTGGACGATGACGTGCTCCACCCCGTCGTACTGCTGCGCGGCCCGCACGATGGGGCCGAGCTTGACGAACTGGGGGCGGGCACCGACGACGCTCATGAACTTCACGCGCCCAGTCTGGCACAGCGCGGCCCGCGCACCGTGCAGCCGCGACGGAGGGTCAGTCCTCGCGGCCCTGCCAGGTGCAGACGCACACCTCGTTGCCCTCCGGGTCTGCGAGCACCCAGAAGCTGGGCGCGTGCGAGTCGTCGACGATCCTGCCGCCCGCCCCGGTGGCCGCGTCCAGACGGGCCTGCGCCTCGTCGTGCGGGACGGTGAGGTCGATGTGGATGCGGTTGCGCTGCGGCCGGGGCTCGTCCATCTGCTGGAACCAGATGGCTGGGCTGATGAGGTCGGGGTCGGAGAGGGCCACGCCCTTCAGTTCCCACCCGGTCACCGCCGCCCAGAACTTCGCGACGGCGGGGATGTCTAGCGCGTCGATGGCGATCTCGTACTGGGCCAGCCGCTGTGGCTGGAGCTTCAGGCCACGCTCGGCCACCAGGTCCGCCACCGCCTTGCCGAGGCGGACATCGCGCTCGGTCAGCGCGCCGACGTCGTGGCTGGCGACGGCGAGGTGGACGAGGTTGTAGCGCAGGTCGATCTCGGGGTGGTGGTCGTGTTCCGAGGCGATCGCGGCAACGGCGTTGACGAAGCTGAGGGCCTCGTCGAACGTGCCCGCGTCCACCATGAGGTGCATGCGGCCGAGGAGTGGGCGCCACTGGGGGAGCGCGTCGTGGGCCTGCTGGCTGGTGAGGTTCGTCATGCTTCACCCTAAGCCGCCGGCCGCGCACGGAAAAGACTCCTTGGGGCCCATCGGCCACTCGGGCCGACGGTGGTGTCGCGCGCGCCAAGTAGAGTTGCGCGTGGCTCGTCCACCGGCAGAAAGGCGCATCGTGACCGAACGCAAACCCCGTGTCGTGCTGTTCCGGCACGCCCCCGTCGACTTCGACTCGCGGGCAAAGCGCATCGCCGGCACCCTGCACCGGGGCGGTTTCGAGCCCATCATCATCTCGCTGGAGCCGGCGGGCGGGAAGTCCGAGGAGTTCCTCCTCGACGGCGCCATCCGCGTGATCCGGGTGCCGCTGGCGTTCCGGCCGAAGGAGTCGCTGCTGAAGGGCGGCACCGCCGACCCCGCCGCACCCGACGCGGCCGGCGAGCGGGTCAGGGCGCTGCGCCGCCGTCGTGGCGTGTACGCGGAGCGGATCAAGGGCGCCGACCCCGCGTCGGCCAAGGCCGCCGCCCACTACGCGAAGCTGACCGCCCAGATGGCCCCGTTCGCCGCCCAGCGCATCGGGCGCAAGGTGGCGCACAAGGTGGGCGGCGCGCTCGAGACGGCCACGGCCCCGCTACGGTCGGGGCACGCGCGCAAGGACCTCTACCGCGACCTCGACCTGGCCACCACGCTGCCCATCGCGGACCACGCCACGTACACGCTGCGCGACCTGCTGATCTCGCTGCGCCCCGACATCCTCCACGCGCACCACCCCAACGTGCTGCCCGCCGCCTGGCAGGCGCTCGACGCGCTGCGCTCCGCAGGCCACCCGGTGCGCGTCTCGCTCGACATCCGCGAGAACTTCACCGGCCTGCCGGAGAAGGAGATCGGCGACGTCGTGGGCCACCGCACCCTCCTCGAGGTGCAGCGCCGCTTCATGCCGTACGCCGACTTCGTCACCTCGGTCAACCAGCAGATCGCCGACATCGTCACCGAGCAGTACGCGCTGGAGCGCCCCGCCGTCGAGCTGCGCAACTACCCGGTGCTGGCAGAGCCCACCGGCCCGCGCACGGTCCGCGAGGCCGCAGGAGTCGACGACGGCACGCCGCTGATCGTCTACTCCGGCGTGATGAGCCGCGCCCGGGGCATGGACACGCTCATCGACGCCATGGCGCACGTGCCCGCCGACGCCCACCTGGCCATCGTGACCATGCCGCTGCCGCACCCCATGGAGCCCGAGCTGATGGAGCAAGCCGAGGGTCTGGGGGTGGCAGAGCGCATCCACTTCGTCCCCGCCGTCGACCAGGGCGAACTCATCCACTACCTCGGCGGCGCCGATGTCGCCGTGCACCCCATGCCCGGCGGGTCGCCCAACCACGACCAGGCCATGCCGAACAAGCTGTTCGAGTACCTCCACGCCGGCCTCACGTTCGTCACCTCCGACGCCAAGCTGCTGGCGCAGTTCGTCACCGACAACGGCATGGGCCGGGTGTTCCGCTCCCACGACGCGCAGGACCTCGGCCGGCAGCTCACGGCCGCGCTGGCAGAGCCCGTGCCGGCCGAGCACCTGAAGGCGCTGGCGGAGCGCTACTCCTGGCAGCACAACGAGGGCGTCATCCTGCGCGAGTTCTCCCGGCTCGCCACGCTCGCCCAGGCAGACCCGCGCGCCGGCCGCGCCAGGATCGTGCCGGCCGAGGCGCCGTTCCGCGCGCCCGGCTCCACCGTCGAGCCGCCGCACGTGGTGCTCTTCCGGCACGCGCCGGTGGACATCGACACCCGCGCGAAGAAGATCGCCCAGACCCTCAGCCGCGGCGGGTACCGCGTCACGATCGTGTCGGTCGAGCAGCCGGGGACGCAGCCGGGCGAGGCCGTGATGAACGACGTGCGGATCATCCGCGTGCCGCTGAAGGACGCGCAGGCGCCCGCGGCGAAGCCCACCTCGATCCCGGAGCGGCTGGTCGCCAAGCTGCAGCGCGACGCGCCCGCCCGCATCCGCGCGCTGGTCACCCCGCCCGAGCAGCGCCCCGAGGCCATCATCGACGCGCACACCAGCACGTTGGCAGACCTGCTCGTCGGCCTGGAGCCGGACGTGCTGCACGTCCACCACCCCTACGTGTTCGACGCGGCCCGCGTCGCCATGCGCCGCCTCGGCCCCGAGGCCCGCCTGGTCTACGACGCGCGTGAGAACTGGGCCGGCCTGCCCACCGTCGAACGCGGTGCGCGCGCCCGGCACGAGATGCTCGTGCACGCCGAGGCGGGCGGCATCGTCCACGCCGACGGTGTGCTCACCGTCGCCGAACCGCTCGCCGACGACCTCAAGCAGCGCTTCCACCTGCCCCGCCGCCCGCTGGTGGCGCTCCACTACCCCGTGGAATATCCCCTGGCGGGCACCCGCACCGTGCGCGAGGCGCTGGGCCTGGGCGGTGACGTGAAGCTGCTGGTGTACTCCGGCGTGCTCAGCCGCGCGCGCAACATCGACCTGCTCATCAAGGGCCTCGCCGAGCTGCCGGAGCACGTTCACCTGGCGCTGGTGGCCGTGCCGTACCCGCACCCGCAGGAGGTGGAGCTGCGCAAGGTGGCAGACGCCGCCGGCGTGGCGCAGGGCCGCCTGCACTTCGCGCACCCGGTGGACCAGCACGAGCTGGCGTACTACCTGAGCGGCGCCGACGTCGCGGTCTCGGCCATCCCGAAGGGTTCGCCCAACCACGACCTGGCGCTGCCGAACAAGCTGTTCGAGTACCTGCACGCCCGCCTGCCGCTGGTGCACGCCGACGCCGCGGCCATGCGGGCCTTCACCCGGCGAGAGGGCACCGGCACGGTGTTCCGCAGCGGAGACCTGAATGACTACCTGCGGGCGGTGCGGCAGAACCTCGAGTCGCCGGTGCCTGCGGACCTGCTGGCGGAGAAGGCCGCCGAACGCACGTGGCAGCGCCAGGAGGCCGACATCCTCGGGCTCTATGACCGCATCACCGGGTTCGTGCACACGCCGCCACCGCCGGAGTTCCCGCCGATGACCGTCACCGAGGCGGTGCCGGGCCGGGATTAGTCGCCCAAACGGGCAACTCGCCTGCGCATCGGCGCGAACAAAGTGCGGTTGGCTGAGGCTGTTGCTTGACTTAAGGCTCACTCGAGATCGACGAAGATGGCCTCGAGCATCTGCTCGCCGGTCCTTCGACCGCTCGTAGGACTCGCGGCTCAGGAGACGTTCCCTGAGCCGGGCGCCCAGCGCCCGGTCGAAGGGCGCCAGGCCTGGTCTCGGCCTCGAGCATCTGCTCGCCGGTCCTTCGACCGCTCGTAGGACTCGCGGCTCAGGAGGCGGCCAGCCGCCAACGACGAGGGCCCCGGAGCAACAGCTCCGGGGCCCTCATCAGTTGGTGGGGATCAGGTCCAGATGATGTTGACGCCCAGCGCAACGAGGACGTCGAGCACTGCGCGCAGGGCCAGCGGGATCTCGTTGTCGCTCAGGTCGAGCGTGGTCAGCCCCGTGAGGGTGACCAGCGCCGAGGGATTGGTGATGTCGTTGCCGCTGAGGTTCAGCACGTCGAGCTTCACCAGACCGTCCAGCGCGGACAGCTCGACGATGCTGTTGTTGCTGAGGTCGAGCACCTCGAGGTCCACGAGGCTTTTGAGCACCGACAGGTCGACGATCGCGTTGCCGCCGAGGTTCAGGTCGACGAGGCCGGTCAGCTGGTCGAGGCCCTCGAGGGAGACGATGCCGAGGCCGCTGCAGTCCAGCACGGTCAGGTCGACGGTGGCGTCGACGACGGTGTCGGCCGCGATGGCCGCCTCGATGCACTCGCGCAGGTTGGCGTCGACGATCAGGTCGAGGTCGATGCCCTTCACCTCACTGGGGTCCGACGGGCCGGTCGGGCCGGGGGTGCCGGGAGTGCTGAAGCGGACCATGTTGTTGAAGATCCACTGGCGCTGCCATTCGTAGCCGCCGGGCGTGCTGGCGATCACGTCGGCCTCGATGTAGGACCGGCAGCCGCCGCGACCCGTGGCGGGGGTGTCGCACTCGGTGCGCCACTTGCGGCCGTCGGTGGCCGTCCACGCGCCGGTGTAGCCGAGGGGGTTGCCCGCCCACAGCGACCTCGGCGATGCCTTGTAGGTCAGGTTGTTGAACGCCCAGTCGGTGGTCTGGACGAACTTGCCGTCCTCATATTTCACGACCGTGGCCATGATTTCCGTGCGGCAGCGTTCGGTCTGCGAGTAGGGCTCGCAGGTGGTGCGCCACTGGCGGTTGTTGACGTTGTGGTTGCCAGGCGTGATGTAGATGTCCACTTCTGCCTGGGCGGGCTGTGTTGCAAAGACGAATCCTGCAGCGGTGAGTGCGAAGCCTGCCCCCAGAGCTGCGAGGTTCTTGATCCTGTTGGTCATGTGGATCTCCTTCCTTGCGGTCGAGTCGAACACGACGACGGGGTCAGGCTCGCCGCAATGGTGCGGCCCGTTAGGGTGGTTTCATGCGCGCTGTCATCGTTGAAGCCCCTGGAGACGTCGACGTCCTGACCCTGGGGGAGGCGGACACCCCCACGCCCGGCCCCGGCGAGGTGCTGGTCCGGACGGTGGCCTCCGGCGTGAACCGCGCCGACATCCTGCAGCGCCAGGGCCACTACCCGCCGCCCCCCGGCGTCACCGACATCATCGGGCTCGAGGCCAGCGGCGTCGTCGAACGGGTCGGCGAGGGGGTCGAGCGTTGGAAGGAGGGCGACGAGGTGGTCGCCCTGTTGTCCGGCGGCGGCTACGCGGAGTTCTTCGTGGCGCCCGAGGGCCAGCTCATCCCGCCCCCGCCCGGCGTCGACCTCGTGTCGGCTGCGGGGGTGCTCGAGGTGGCGGCCACGGTCCTGTCGAACCTCCGCGTCGGCAACCTGGCCCACGGCGAGGTGTTCCTCGTGCACGGCGGCGCCGGCGGCATCGGCACGTTCGCCACCCAGTACGCCAAGGCTTTGGGCGCCGTCGTCGCGGCAACGGCCGGCAGCGAGGACAAGCTGCGGCACTGCCGCGAGCACGGTGCCGACTTCGCGTTCGACTACCACGGCGACTGGGTCTCGGCCCTCAAGGAGGCCACGGGGGGCGCCGACGTGATCCTCGACATCATCGGCGCCAAGTACCTCGAGGCCAACGTCAAGGCGCTCAAGAAGCGCGGCCGCATGGTGGTGATCGGGCTGCAGGGTGGCGTCAAGGGCACCCTCAACCTGGGCCTGCTGCTGTCGAAGCAGGCGACGATCAGCGCCACCTCGCTGCGTTTCCGTCCTGCGGCCGAGAAGGCGGAGATCTGCGCGGCCGTCGAGGCTCAGGTGTGGCCCATGCTGGGGGACGGCCGCATCCGCCTCTCGCCGGAGACCCGCATCGCGTTCGACGACGTGCGCGCCGCCCACGAACTCCTCTCGGGTGGGAGCAACGTGGGCAAGATCGTCCTGGTCCACTGAGCCCGGCTGAGGGGCGCCCAGCCCCGACACGCCGAGGTGCAGGAGTGTTTCCACTTTGCTCGCGGAATTTTAGTACCGCCACCAAACAGCGGCCGACAAGCGCCTGAGGGCTGACGAACCTCCGTCTCCGCCGCGAGCGGCGAATATGTCAAATTCTTGGGGTATTGACGCTTTCGTAACGGCTGTTCTAGCGTCGGCCTCAGCCAGTGCTGGCCAGGGGGAGCAAGGTGCGGCCCCCGTACGTCTAGGCCCCGCGGAGCATGCCCTCACGCTCTCCGCCGTGCCTTTTTCGATTCTTGGGGAAGTCATGGAACAAGTCAGCATTCGTCGACCCTTGGCATGGATCATCGCCATCGCAGTCCTCGTCAGCGGTATTTTCGCCGCCTCATTCAACCGGGCCTGGGCCGCAGACCCGGGCGTCAACACCATCAAGGGATTCCTGTCGACGAACGGCACGGGAAACCTGGCCGCCTGGTCGAAGGACCTCGGCAAGGTGGGGGCGTTGGCCCTCCCGCTGCCCCTGGTGACCTCGTCGCCGGGGGCCTTGTTGGGTTCGGACGACGTCATCCAGAAGGTGGTCGCTGACACGATCTCCGCCATCGACAACTTCACGGAGCTGACCACTGGCGAGTTCGACTTCACGCTGCCTGACGGACGCAGCGGCACGCTGTTCACCGACGCCAACCAGGTCGGTGACGGCTGGCGGGTCGACTTCCGCGCCGCCGTCAACCGCACCGTCTCCGGCCTCGACCTCCACCTCGCCGACGACGGCGCCGGCATCGACCTGTCGGTCACCGCCGGAGTCAGCGCGGCCGTCACCGCAGAGCTGAAGTTCAGCATCCAGGAGGACGGCGCGGGCGGCGCCTGGCTCGTCCATGACGACGCCCCGGCCACCCAGACGCCCCGCATCTCCATCGGCGTCGACGGCACCCTGACCGCCAACGCGAAGGCCGCCGTCGGCATCCTCGGCGTGACCCTGACCAACTCCACCCTGTCGGTCAAGCACCACACGGTCGCCACCATGAACGACCCCAACAACGACGGCAAGCTCGCCTTCGTCGGCAACCAGGGCGAACTCGCCGCCACCGGCTCGCTCGAGGGCCTCGTGCAGGCGAACCTCGACGTGAACTCCACCAGCTCCGTCTCCGGCCAGTTCACGCTCGGTGCGGACACCAGCATGACGGTCCCGGGCTTCCCGACCTCGGTCAACGCCACCGTCGCCGTCAACTGGGCCGACATCACCCAGGGCACGCCGTCGATCACCACCACGGGCTTCGACGCCACCCTTGGCCGGTTCCAGAACATGAACCTGCAGAACCTGGCCGACGGGCTCGCCCGCGTCATCACGGCCGTGACCGCCATCCAGCAGCGAAAGTTCGACAGCGGCGGCGGCGTGCTCAGCGGCAACCTCGACCTGCCGTTCATGCGCGGCACGCTCGCCGACGTCGTGGCGATCGCCGGGCCCCTGAAGGACTTCCTCGCCGACAACGTCTGGTCCGACGGCGACCCGGCCCGAATCGGCACGCCCAAGTTCAGCTCCCTGCAGGACCTCCTGACCAAGCTCAACGCCAGCCTCGACCTGGGCACCGTGAGCTGGGACTCCACCAACAACAAGTTCGTCATCCCGCTGGAGTTCGAGGGCACGGCATCCGGCGCCCTGGACAAGGCCGCCGAGGACCTCTCCGGCTCGACGAGCACCTTCACCGCCACCACCATGACCGTGGCCGGCAGCCCGTGGGCGGACATGGACCTCACCGGCCGGCGCGTCGTAGCCGGTTCCTCCGGCGGTGAGATCGCCAGCAACACGGCCAACTCCATCACGCTCACGTCCGAGTGGACGCCCGAGGTGCCGACCGGCACCGTCAACTGGGTCATCTCCGGCCCCGAGGAGCGCACCGGTGCGATCTCGTTCGCCGACGTCCTGACGAACGACGACGGCGCGGGCATCCTCGGCGCCAACGCCGAGGCCAGCGCGGCCGTGGTCAGCGCCACGCACAAGGCCACGATCACCGTCGTGCTCGACCTGGCCGACCCCGTGACCGGCGCCGCGTGCGCGCCGGCCGACAAGGCGGGCCAGGCCTGCCCGTACGAGACCACCGTCGCCGGGATGAAGACGACGGTCGACCAGTGGCCCATGCCCACGGACCGCGTGATGCTGCGGACCGGCACGACCATCTACACCGCGGACTTCCCGATCGAGTCGGCCATCGACCTGCAGGCCCGAGCGGGCTTCTTCAAGGTCAACATCAAGGGCGACCTCAAGGTGTGCCGCTCGACGCAGAACGACACGTGCAGTGACACCGGTACCGCACCCATGGTGTCGATGGCGCTCAAGCCCATCGGCGACGCCCAGCACGACATCCGGCTGAGCGAGCTGGTGGCCATGCTGGTGACCGCTCCCGGCAGCGTCCTGACGCCGTCGGTCAAGATCAGGGCGAAGGCGACGGCGACCATCACCGTGCCTGAGCTCGAGGGGTTCGTGGGCAACGACGTCACGTTCACGCTCAACTGGACCGACCTCGCCGACCCCGACACGATCGCGTTCACCGCGCCGAACTTCTCGAAGCTGACGTCGCTCGACTTCTCGACCGACAACCCCAAGGCCCTGTTCAACATGGTCATCAAGCAGCTGCAGACCCTGGTGCACAACATCGCCGAGGCCGACCCCGGCACGGGCAGCGCTGCGTACAACACCAAGCTGCCCGGCATCGGCCGGTCGCTGCGCGACCTGGTCCTCAGCGACCAGGCCAACGGCGACGCGGGCGTCACCTACGGCGCCAAGACCCTCGTCGACAGCACCCGCACGACGGCCGCGGCTAAGTTCACCGAGGCCATGGTGGGCCGCGCGATCACCGTCGGCACGCAGGTCAACATGGTCGAATCGGTGAGCGCCGACGGCACCACGCTCACCATGGTGAAGAACTGGGATGCGTTGCCCGTGGCAGGCACCCGCTACACGGCCCGCGCCGCGCTGCTCGACGCCGTCGACTGGCTGGTGGCGAACAACCCCGACACCATCCAGGACCTCGTCAAGCAACTGAACTCGCGTCTCGGCGGCACGCCGCTGTCGGTGGCCTACGTTCCGGCTGCGGCGCCCAACCCCGCCAGCCTCGTGCTGAAGGTGGCCTGGGACCGCAGCTACCGCACCGACACCCCGATCGCGGTGGACCTCGGCGCGCTCGGCGACGTCGTCACGGTCAAGGCCGCAGGCCAGGCGCAGGCCAGCGTCACCGGCTCGATCAACGTGGGCGTGGTGGTGCCGCTCAGCACCGCCGACCCCGGCTTCAAGGTGATGCAGGACTCCAACATCTCGGTGCACGCCAACGCCTCTGGCGAGGGTGTGCTCACCGGCAGCCTCGGCCCGCTGTCGCTGTCGCTCGGCGACCCCTCGGGCGCCGAGGGCGCACAGAAGGCCAAGGTCGCCGTCGACCTCGGGATGCGCATCGGAGTCGACGGCGCCACCGCCAACAACCCGGTGGACTGGGCGACGTTCCTCAGCAGCGCCGGCGTGAAGCTCAACCCGACCGGCATGGCGACGCAGGGCGTCAGCTGTGAGACCGGCATCACCACCGAACTCATGGCCTGCGCCAACGTGCCGCTCTTCGCCAAGGGCGTGAGCGACTACAGCTCGGTGGGCGCGCTCAAGGTGCGGCTGCCCCGGTCCTCCGACCTGGCCGACCTCGTGCCCAGCGGCAACCTGCCGGCACCCGACGACGCGCTCGAGCAGCTCGACATCCCGGACGACCTCGCCGCCCGCATCGCCGCGGCCGTGCTGGACTTCAGCAAGTTCGAACACGGGCTCGACAGCTACCTGAGCATGACCGAGCTCGCGCTGCGGGCAGCGTCGTTCGAGGGCAAGCTCCCGCTGGTCGGCAAGGACCTGCAGCAGGGTGCCGACTTCCTCGGCAGGCTGCGCACCACCCTCAAGACCACCCTGGGCGGCCTCACCACCGCCAGCCCGCGGGCATGGGTGGACGAGCTCAACGCGACCCTCGCGCAGAAGCTCACCGACGCCGGCCTGACCGCGGTCACGCCCGAGATCGGGATGGAGTGCAAGCTGTTCCTCGAGCCCGTCACCGGCCTGACGGCGCAGGCGCAGCCGGTGCCGGAGGCTGGCGCCGAGGGCGTGGGCACCTACAAGTACCAGGTGGTCGCCTATCAGGGCCCGCCGGATGCCAAGTCCGAGACCGTGCCCAGCGCCGCGTCGGCACCCGTCCAGCAGTTGGCGTTGTCCGCCACCAACACGGTGGCGCTGACGTGGACCGCGGTGGAGGGCGCCATCGGCTACAAGGTGCTGCGCAGCGGTCCCGCCGACGGCGCCGACTTCAAGTTCGTCGCCGACGTCACCACCACCAGCTACACCGACACCGGCGTGGCGTCGTCGGAGTACGACCCCGTGGGCGAGAAGCCGCAGCGGTACGACTGCCCGGCAGACCAGGTCAAGGGGGTCACGCTCGAGATGACCGTGCGCGACACCGTCAGCGCGGCCTCGCGCCCGCTCGACATCGGCATCCCCGGCCTGTCGCTCAAGGCAGACCCCGCCAGCGGCCAGAGCACCGTCAACGTGGCGGCCGAGTTCGCGCTGCACATCAAGGTGGGCATGAACCTCGACGACGGCTTCTACGTGGCCACCCAGGACGGGTGGGACGTCGTGGACGGCACCGCCGTCGCCAGCCCTGAGCTGGGCGTCGAACTGACCGTGACCATGCCCGCCCAGTTGCAGGCGAAGCTCGCGTTCATCGGGGTGGACATCACGCCACAGGGCTCCACGCAGGTGTTCGGGGGCCACTTCAAGGTGGACCTGAAGAAGCCCGGTCAGACCGGCAGCTGCTTCGAGGCCGGGGCCGCGCTCTGCTCGCCCAGCGACTCGTCCAGGCTGACGTTCGCGGACATGGCCACCGCCTCGCCGTCGGCGATCTTCGCGATCTCCATCGGCGCCGCGGTCACCATCGACTGGGACATCGTGTCGCGCATCGAGATCAACGGCGACAAGTCCCTCCTGCCCGGGGTGAAGGTCAACTTCGAACTGGGCTGGACGATCTCGGCCGACAACGACGGCGGCTCGCTGCAGGCGAGCATCGGCACGCCGACCATCGCGTTCAAGGACTTCGCGATCGACGCCGGCGCGGTGTTCGCGGAGATCCTCGGCCCGATCCTGGAGAAGGTCAAGAGCGTCACGGGCCCCGTCCAGCCGATCATCGACGCGATCTACGCGCCGCTGCCGGTGCTCTCCGACGTCAGCAAGGCCGCAGGCGGTGGCGACATCAGCCTGTTCACGCTGGCGCAGACGTTCAGCACGCTCGCCGGCGGGCCGGACCTCACGATGGTCAAGCGCATCACCAACGTGATCGCACTGATCAACGCGATGCCCGAGTGCACGGTCAGCGACTGCTGGATCCGGCTGGGCAGCTTCAACGTCGACGGCGCCTCGGCGCTGAACACGAGCCTGACGCCTGACGTGGCCGGCGACCTCATCACCGCCCCGCAGCCCGAGGCCGACGTCCTGGGCAAGCTGAACCAGGCCTCCGGCAAGACGGTGTTCAGCTCGGGGACCGCCACCGGCAGCGCCAACGAGGCAGGCATCACGTTCCCGATCTTCCAGGAACCGACCAAGGCGTTCTCCCTCCTGATGGGCGGCGACGTCGACCTCGTCAAGTTCGACTCGGGCAACCTGTCGCTGGGCTTCTCGTTCAGCCAGGAGTTCGGGCCGGTCTACGCCCCGCCGCCGGTGCTCATCACGCTGTCCGGCTCGGCGTCGATCACGGCTCGGATCCGGGCCGGCATGGACACCTACGGCATCCGCAAGGCCATCGAGATGCGCGACTCCGCGAACGCGGGCGAGCTCGTGGTCAGCGTCCTCGACGGGCTCTACTTCGACACCAACGACGAGAACGGCAAGCCGCTGCCGGTGGTCACGCTCAAGGGCGAGATCGCGGCGGGCGCGATGGTCAGCGTCGTCGTCGCCTCCGTCGGGGTCGAGGGCGGCATCGGCCTCACCGTCGGCCTCTTCTGGAACGACCCGAACAACGACGGCAAGTTCCGGCTCACCGAGTTCGTGCAGGCGCTGCTGATCAATCCGCTGTGTCTGTTCACGGCCTCCGGACGGGTCTACCTGTTCCTGGAGCTCAACATCAAGATCGGCGTCAGCATCTTCGCCGTGGAGTTCTCGGTGCGGCTCGTGGAGCTGACGCTGCTGGACTTCACGGTCAAGGTGGACTGTTCGCCGCCACCGCCCAACGTCGGCGGAGTGGTGGGTGACACGCTGTACGTGTTCACCGGCAAGCTCGGCACCGACGGGTACCGCGGCGCCCCCTGGGGCGCCAAGGCGGGCAACGACCCGGAGGTCATCAAGGTCACGCAGCTGCACTACGCGCAGACCGCGGCCGACCCGACGGGCGCCAACGACAACTACGACGGCGTCAAGGTGCAGATGCTCGGCATCACCCGTGAGTTCCACGACCCGGCCATCACGCGTGTCGTGGTGGACGGCACCAACAGCCCCGTGGGCATGAAGTTGACGTTCAGCGGTGAGGGCAAGCGCCAGTCGGAGACGTCGGCGCCGGATGCACCGCCGCCGCCCACGAAGGTGTTCGACCGCGAAGTGGTCGTCAAGGGCACCAGCTCCGCAGACCAGATCACCGCGGGCAACGGGCGCGCCCGGATCGACGGCGCAGGTGGCGACGACGTCATCACCACCGTCGACACGGGCAAGACCTTGGGTTCCGTGGTCTCCGACGCATGGGTCGCCGGTGGTGCCGGCATCGACAACATCACCGTCGGCGACGGTGACGACCTGGTCGCCGGTGACGCCACCCTCGCCTTCACGGCCAACACGGCTGCGCTGGTCACGGCCAAGGCGACGGACGCCGAGAGCGATCCGCCGGACATCCCGGCGGGCACCGTCATCGACCCCGCCTCCGCCAAGAACCCGACGACGCAGGCCGAGGGTGCCAACACCGGCAACGACGTCATCCGGGTGGGGCTGGGCAAGAACACCGTGCGTGGCAACGCCGGGGACGACACGCTCTCGGTGACGACCAACACGCCGACGCTGTCGTCGAAGGGCAACATCCTCATCGGCGACAACGGCAGCGACAAGATCAACGGCGGCGCCGGGAACGATGCCATCTTCACGGGCTCCGTCTCGATGGACCTGAGTGATCCACTCAAGGCCGACCTGCTCGACGTCGACGGCGACGGGACGACGGATGTCGCCCCGGCCGGGAACCGGGTCAACTCCGGCGAGGGCAACGACAAGGTCTGGGGCAGCACCGCTGTCGACTTCCTGACCAGCGGCTCGCTGTCCAGCCAGTCCACGCAGCTCGTGGGTGGCTCGGCCAACGACGTCCTCGTCGGCGGCCTCGGCACCGACAAGCTCTACGGCGGCCCGGGAGACGACTACCTGTCGGCTGAGCCGGCCACGGTCGGCGAACCCGACGCGAACCCGCACACGATCGACGGCGTGGTCTACGGCCCCCTGCGGACCGTCACCTCGGTGGGTCTCCCGGCGGGCGCGACCCCGAGCACCAAGACGCTGGTCGGCGGCTACGGCAACGACCACATCTACGGCGGCGACGGCGCGGCGTTGGTCTACGGCGACAAGTTCATCGCGGCCCAGCAGTGCAAGGCCGGCACGACGGTGGCCTCGGATCCCGTGGCGGAGACGAGTCCGGCTGACGCGCAGGACGGCAACGACTTCGTCATCGGCGGCGCCGGTGTCGACACCGTCTCCGCCGGCGGCGGTCATGACCGCGTCCAGGCCGGCGGCGGCGCTGACCTGGTCTGTGGCCAGGCCGGCAACGACAAGCTCGACGGGCAGGGCGGCGACGACCACCTCTGGGGTGGCTCGGGCGTCGACACCGCGTGGGGCGGCGACGGCGCGGACAAGGTGTTCGGCAACGCCGGCAACGACGTCCTCTACGGCGGCAACCACGTCGACGTCATCGAGGGCAACGACGGTGATGACTGGGCCTCCGGTGGCCACGGCGACGACCTGGTCGTCGGCGGCACCCGGGCCGCCGCCAAGGCGGACGGCGCGGACCAGTTGTTCGGTGACGAGGGCGAGGACCGGTTGATCGGTGACAACGCCACCGCCACGGCTCCCGGCGTGCCGGTGGACCTGGCGACGACGGACCAACCGTCGACGCTGGGCGGCAAGGACACCATCCACGGTGGCGACGCCAACGACACCGCGTTCGGCGGCCTCGACGACGACACCGTCTTCGGCGATGCCGGCGAGGACCACCTCGAGGGCAACAACGGCTCCGACGTCATCTCCGGCGGCACCGGCCACGACATGATCGCGGGCGGCTCGTGGGAGCAGGCCTCGGCAGGCGTCGGCCGGCCGGATGCGGGCGACCGCATCTACGGCGACGAGGGCGACGACCTGATCGCCGGCGACAACGCCATCATCACGGCGGTGCCGCTGGCCCATACGGAGGCGATCCTCGTGAACCGCATCGGCCTGGGCCGCACGATCGTGCCGCTCGACCTCGGTGACTCGCCGACGGCGGGCACGTCGGGGGCCGACGAGGTCCACGGCGGCGACGGAACCGACGTCGTCCTGGGCCAGGGCGGTCACGACCGCCTGATCGGCAACGGCGGCGACGACCTCATCGAGGGTTGGGCAGGCTCCGACTGGATCGAGGGCAACGACGGTGACGACGACCTGGTCGGCGGCTCCAGTTGGGCGCTCTCGGGCAGCGGTGACGCCACCGTCGGGCAGCCGGATGCGGCGGATGCCGTCTTCGGCGGCGACGGCGACGACGCCCTGCTGGGCGACAACGGCCGCATGACCCGTCCGTCCGCCGGGCAGGCCAGCGTGGCCGCGCTCAAGCGGATCGGCTCCGTCAGCGGCGAGCTGGTGACGGCCCGTCAGATCACGTGGTTCGACCTCGCCGCCGGCGGCGCGGCCACGCGGTACGGCGACGACCGGCTCTCCGGCGGCGCCGGCGTGGACGGCGTCTGGGGCCAGGACGGCAACGACGTCATCTCCGGTGACGGTGGCGGCGACTACCTCGAGGGCAACGGCGGCGCGGACACCATCCGCGGCGACCTCGCCATCGGCCTGGGGTCTGCCAAGACGCCGGGCGCCACGGTGCTCACCGATCCCGGCTGGCCGGGCACGCCCAGCACCGGCACCCAGTTGATGGGCCCGGCTGCGGCTGACGGCCAGGACGACATCGTCGGTGGCAGCTCGCGTCGCGCGCACCGCGACGCTGGCGACACCGTCGAGGCCAACGGCGCCGACGACGTGGTCATCGGCGACAACGGCACGATGCTGCGGGTGCTCCAGGGCATGCCGGGCAGCCTGTCCGAGGCGGTCTACACGGAGCGCTACCCGATCGGCGGCGTGCCGTCGACCGCGACGGCGATCCGGATCGCAGACCCGGCGTCGGGCGAGCCGACCACCAGGTTCTGCAGCTCCGGCGGCACCACCTGCGAGCCGGTCGGTGCCTTCGGCGGCGACGTCATCCACGGTGACGACGGCGACGACGGCCTGTGGGGCCAGGACGGCGACGACCTGATCCGCGGCGGCAACGGCAACGACGAGGTCTACGGCGAGCTGGGCAGCGACGAGCTGTACGGCGAGGCGGGCGACGACGCGATCCTGGGCGACCGGGGCGGCGTGAAGACCACCTACCTCGACGGTGACCGCGGCCCGGCGGAGTTCACGATGTCGCTCAACCAGCCTCCGGCAGAGACCTTCACAGGGTTCCGCCGGGGCGTGCTGGATCGACGCATCGACCTGCACAACGACACCGACGGCGGCGCGTTCCTCGGGACGGGCGGCCAGGTCACCATCGCCCACCCGGGGACGACCGAGGGCGCCCGGGACCGCATCCGTGGCGGCCTGGGCTCCGACGTGATCGACTCCGGCGCCGGCGACGACCTCGTCAACGGCGACTCCGGCGGCGACCGCATCTTCGGCGGCAACGGCGAGGACGTCCTGTGGGGCGGCCGCGGGTGTGACCCGGTGGCCGACGCCGCGACGGCGGACTGCCTCACCGGCGGCGTGTTCGACCCGTCATCGCGTGGCGACAACGACCGGTTCGTCGACCTCGTGTTCGGCGGCGCGGGCGAGCTTGACGAGAGCAAGCAGGACGTCATCGGCTCCGACATCATCGACTGGGCACCGCGCGGTGGGTTCGCCAACTGCGTCACCGCTGACTGGCCGGTGGACATCGGCGGCCAGACGGTGGACCCGTGTGCCTGGTTCGAGATGACCGACACCACCGACACCCACACGGCCGACGACGCCCAGCACCACCAGGGCGTGGACTGGCTCTACGGCGGTCTCGACCGCGACGTGCTGCAGGGCGACGTCACGGCCAACGGCCCCAACGCGGGTGACAGGCTGATGGACACCACCGGTGCCTACAACCTGTTCTCGCACTGCAACGCGGCCTACGGCGGCTTCAACGACCTGCGGATCATGTCGCCGGACGTGCGGGACTTCGTGCACCAGATCGCGTGGGCCTCCGGAGCCGGCCAGGTGTCGACGGACGTCACGACGAAGGGCACCTCCGCCTTCGTCGAGACGGCCATGGTCTACAACACCGACATGAAGCGGGCGGCAGGACCTGCCTACCCGAACACTCCGGGTCACTTCGACATGCCGGCCTGCGCGCCGTAAAACATGGACCATTCGGCCCCATCCCGCTTTCGGGCGGGGTGGGGCCGTCTGGCGGATCGGCAACCGGGTGTGTCCCTGGCGAAGATTTGAGGCGTGCCGCCGTCGGTGCTGCACCTGGGTTGGCGCAGCCAGGTCAAGCGGGCCCGCGACTGCTACGTCCGGCTCGACAGCGGTGACTACTCCGTTGACCCGTCGGTGATCGGCACACCCGGGTCGACGTCGCCGCCGCCCACCAGGGCCACCGGATCCTGTTCGCCACCGCCACCGACTGGATCAGCCGCCTCACCGACGCCCACAACCGGGGCCGACTCGCCGCAGAACTGGCTCGGCTGCGTCGCTACGAACTGATCATCAAGTCGTCGCCGCCGCGATGATCGACCGCATCGTCCACCACGCCGACGTCATCGCCCTCAAGGGCGCCTCCTACCGACTCATTGGCCTTCACTCCGGTTCGGCACCTCGTAGTGGGTTGCTGGGAAACACAGCGGGTCGTCAGGGATGTCGAAGTACGTGTCATAGACCGTTCGGTAGTACGGCTTCACTTCCGGTGGTAGTCCCGGCAAGGGTTGGCACAGGTTCTCGTGGGAGCTGAAGGCATAGAGGAACTCGATCCCGGTGGCGATGGCCTTCGCGCCGCGTGTGAAGTCGGTGTTGCACTGCTTCACGCTGACCGATCCGCTGAGATTGGTGACGCTGATATCTCCGCCAGAGGGGCACTGCCCGCTGATCTTGCCCTCCAGCGTCCCTCCGCTGATCGTGATGGTGCCTCCGACCGTTTCAATGGTGCCCTGCAGGCTGTTCTCCCCGGCCTTGATGTGCGCCCCCGATGATTCCCACTTCGACACCGTGACCATTCCCCTCAGGATGACGGTGGACTTGTCGGCTTTGATGGAGCCGGTCGAGGTGATGCCTTCCAGCTGGTAATGCGCGTTGGCAGACTCCGCCAACGTCCAGTTACCGGAGTTGGCGCTCCAAACCACCAAGAATGTGCCGCGGCCCTCGCCGTTCACCCCGACGGCGGCCGTGTTGTCTGGTGCGAAGCCCTCCAGGTTCGCCGCCGCAGAGATCCCCAGCGGGTAGGGGTTATCGTTGAACTCGTTCTTGGCCAGGATCGGCGCCAGAACTGCGAAGAGGTTCAGATGCGACGTGCCGTTGTGTTTGTTCTCCCGGTAGATGAGCGCAGGGAACTTCTGGTGGCTGACGGATGTATCAGTGAATTCGTTCTTCTGCCAGACGACGTTGGCCATGTCAGTCCTGATGCTGGAATTCTCGAACTTCGCGCTGTCCACCGCGCCGTTGGCCGGGATGGGGTTCTCCGAGGCGTCGCGCCAGGTGCCGACCGAGATGGCCGAGTCCCGGAACTTCGCCGCCAGCACCATGAGGATGGCTCCATTGTCGACGTTGATGAGGGCGGGGTTGTTGGGGTCGGACCAGCCGCATCCGATGGTGGCGGGCCAGTCGGGGCCT